>NZ_JBSGFZ010000011.1:0-240879 GCF_053603655.1 Kribbella sp. NPDC004138 | reverse complement strand
GCGCGGGAAGTGACCGAGGCCGGTGGAACGCCGTTGCCGATCCCGGTCGACGTCTCCGACGCCGCCCGGGTCGAGGCCGCCGCGGATCAGGTCGAGAAGGAACTCGGCCCGATCGACGTCTGGGTGAACGTTGCCTTCACCTCGGTGTTCGCGCCGTTCCTGGAGATCGAGCCGAGCGAGTTCAAGCGCGCCACCGAGGTCACCTACCTCGGGTACGTGTACGGGACCAGGGCGGCGCTCACGCGGATGAAACCGCGCGACCACGGCACGATCGTGCAGATCGGCTCGGCACTGGCCTACCGCGGGATCCCGCTGCAATCGGTGTACTGCGGGGCGAAGCACGCGATCCAGGGCTTCCACGATTCGCTGCGCTGCGAACTGCTGCACGACAAGTCCGGGGTGCGCGTGACCATGGTCCAACTGCCGGCCGTCAACACCCCGCAGTTCTCCTGGGTGCTGTCCAGATTGCCGAAACACCCCCAGCCGGTGCCGCCGATCTTCCAGCCCGAGGTGGCCGCGGACGCGATCGTGTACGCCGCCGACCATCCGCGCCGGCGCGAGTACTGGGTCGGCGCGCCGACCGCCGCGACCTTGATCGCCAACAAGTTCGCGCCGGGCCTGCTGGACCACTACCTCGGGCGGACCGGCTACAAGTCACAACAGACGAACATGCCCAACGAACAAGCCGCGAACCTGTGGGGTCCGGCCGACGACCGCAGTCGCGACTACGGCGCGCACGGAGCCTTCGACGAGCGCTCGTCGGCACGCAGCTACCAGATGTGGGCGTCGAGGCACCGCGGTCTGCTCGGCGCGGCGGCGGCCGGAGTCACCGCGGCGACCCTGTACTTCGCCCGGGGCCGGCGGTAGCGGATCTGATTGGAGAACGCCGCATCGGGCACCCGAAAGCCAAGCGACGACGCGGAGGTGCGCGTGAAGATCGGATATTTCCTGTCCAGCGAGGAGTACACGCCGGCGGAGCTGATCGAGCAGGCACGGATGGCCGAGGAGGCCGGGTTCGACGCCTTGTGGATCAGCGACCACTTCCATCCGTGGAACGACGAGCAGGGCGAGAGCGCGTTCGTCTGGTCGACGATCGGCGCGCTCTCCCGGGTGTGCGAGCTGCCGGTGACGACCGCGGTCACCTGTCCGACCGTGCGGATCCACCCGGCCGTGATCGCCCAGGCGGCGGCGACCAGCGCGGTCCTGCTGAACGGGCGGTTCACGCTCGGCGTCGGGACCGGCGAGGCGCTCAACGAGCACATCCTCGGATCGGTCTGGCCCTCCCTCGACGTACGTCTGGAGATGCTCGAGGAAGCGGTCGAGATCATGCGCCGGCTGTGGACCGAGGACGGGTTCGTCAACCACCACGGCAAGCACTACACCGTCGACACCGCGCGGATCTACACCCGGCCGCCGGACCCGCTGCCGATCTACCTGTCCGGATTCGGGCCCGAGGCAACCGATGTCGCGGCGCGGATCGCGGACGGGTACATCACGACGTCGCCCGACCGGGACCTGCTCCGGCGGTTCCGCGACCACGGCGGTCTCGACAAGCCGGCGCAGGCCGGGTTCAAGGTCAGCTACGCGCCGACCGAGGAGGAGGGCGTCGAGCAGGCGCACCGGATCTGGCGCAACTCCGGTCTTCCCGGCGAACTCGCCCAGGTCCTCCCCTCCCCACGGCACTTCGAACAGGCCAGTGAGCTGGTCACGAAGGAGTCCACCGCGCAGTCGGTCGCCTGCGGGCCGAAGGCCGAGACCCACGTCGAGGCGTTCACGCCGTACGTCGACGCCGGGTTCGACGAGGTGTACGTCGCGAACATGGGCCCGCACAGCGTCGACATGATGAATCTCTACCGCACCGAGGTCCTCCCCGAACTCCGTCTCCGCAAGGAGCAGTCCCATGACTAGCCACCAAGCCTGGACGACTGTCGACGTCGCGCCGAACGTCCTGTTCGACCGGCTGTCCGACCTGGGCCATCTCCCCGACTACCTGCCGGCTGGCCGACATCAAGACGTCGTTCGAACAGCATCCGCCGACGGAACGGTCGTGATCCGGTAGAAGCGCCGGGCGGTGGCCGAGTAGATCTGTTCGCGGTCGTCGTCCGAGAGTCCGGACAGCGCCGCGGTCAAGCCCTCGAACACCTGGTCGTAGCCGCCCGCCGCCGTCGAGATCGGCCAGTCGCCGCCGTACATCAGCCGGCCGGGGCCGAAGACGTCGAGGGCTCGGTCGACGAACGGCTGGATCGATTCCCGATCCTCGGGATAGAGACCGGAGAGCTTCGCGTGCACCAGCGGGTTCTCCGCTGCAGTCTCGATCAGGCTCCACCACGGCTCGCGGCCGGCCTCGCCGATCGGCGGCTTCGCGAGGTGGTCGATGACGATCCGCAGCCCGGGATGCCGTTCCGACAGCGTCGGGACGTGTTCGAGATGCCGCGGAAGGACGGCGACGTAGTCGAAGGTCACGCCCGCGCGCTCGAGGACGCCGAGACCCTCGTCCACGTCGGGCCGCAGGATCCAGTCCGGGTCGGGGATGTCGTGGATCAGGTTGCGGATCCCGAGGACGCGAGGATCCCTCCGCAGTTGCGCGAGACGGTCCGCGGCGACGTCGGGCCGGTCGAGTGGCACGTACGCGACGATCGCCGCGACCTCCGGGTGCCGATCCGCCACCTCCAGCATCAGGTCGGTGTCGCCGTCGTGGTCGTCCGACTGGACCAGCACGGTCGCATCGACACCGTTGCGGACGAGGTGCGGCCGCAGTTCGTCGAAGGTGAACGTGCGGTGCCACTGCGGCACGTGCGGTCCGAGCCACGCGTACGGCGAGCGGTCCAGATCCCATACGTGCTGGTGGGCGTCGATGATCATGCCTGTCCTCGCTTCTCGACCAGGTAGAGATGGGTGAGGACGAGCACGGTCTCGCCGCGCTGGTTGGTCACGCTGACCTGCTCGTGAACGTACCCGTGGGTCTCGGGTGTGCGCCGGTGGTCGGACTTCTCGGTGATCACCGCGGTCACCGTGATGGTGTCGCCGATGAACACCGGCTTGATGAACCGGATCTTGTCGTACCCGTAGGACATCGACCGCGGATTGATGTCGCCCGCGGTCATGCCGACGGCGACCGACAGGATCAGCGTGCCGTGCGCGATCCGCTGCCCGGCCGGCTGCGTCGCCATCCACTCGGCGTCCAGGTGGTGCGGGAAGAAGTCGCCCGTCTGGCCGGCGTGCAGCACGATGTCGGCCTCGGTGATCGTCCGCCCGACGGTCGTCCGGGTCTCCCCGATCTCGTGGTCCTCGAACCAGCGGTCCGCAACCTTCATCGATCCCCCAGCAGTCGTTCGGCCAGTGCGTTCGCGCGCCGTACCAGCTCCGTGTCGGTCGACTCGCCCCGCAGGGTCGCGGTGACCCACGGCGAGACGACGTCCTGGAACTCCATGTAGCCGGCCGTGCGGGGCCGCACCCACGCACCTTCCAGCGTCCGCCGGGTACCTCGGAAGAAGTCCCACGAGTCCTCGTTCAGCCGGTCGTCGTCCCACGACGCGGCGTACCCGGGCTGTCCACCGGCGTCGTAGTACACCCCCGACTGGACCTCCGGCGACGCCAGCCACATGGCGTACGCACGGGCCG
This sequence comes from Kribbella sp. NPDC004138, assembly GCF_053603655.1. Taxonomy (NCBI): domain Bacteria; kingdom Bacillati; phylum Actinomycetota; class Actinomycetes; order Propionibacteriales; family Kribbellaceae; genus Kribbella; species Kribbella sp. NPDC004138. The sequence continues at coordinate 237,258 of NZ_JBSGFZ010000011.1, read as the reverse complement.
CGTCAAGCTTCTTGCTGTACGCCGAGACCGCGATGCCCGCTCCGCCGAGCTGCGACCCCGCGACGCCGCGCGGCCCGGCCGGAATGTCGACGTACTTGAGCCGGTACGGCCGGAAGCCGCGCCGCGAATAGTTCGTGTATCCATACGCCAGCGGCGCGTACGCCCAGCGCTCCTCGCGCGCCAGCGCCTCGGCAACCTCGATCGGATTCGCTGCGAGGCACCAGTCGGGTACCCGCTCCGCGAGCCGGTGCATCAGGTCGAGGACGGCGCCCGCGTCGTCCTCGGCGAGGAAGCGTCCGGGCTCGGCCGCGACCGGCGTACCGCGGTTGGCCGCGAGCGTGCACAGCGTCGAGTACGCGTCGATCGGCTTCGCGGGCCACAGCACCCGGCCTTCGCCGGCCAGCTCGAGGACGCCGTCCCAGTCGGTCGGCGGCGCCGGCAGCAGATCCGGCCGGTGGACAGCGACCTGCGCAGCGGAGTCGGTGGCCAGACCGTACTGGTGCCCGTCGTGCGCGTACGACGCATGACTGTTGCCCACGGCATCGGCCGCCAGCGCTGCCAGCTCCGCGTCGTGCCCGGCCCCGTCCAGCGGCGCCAGCAGTCCGGCCGCCAGCGGGACGTGCGGATGGTCGACGACGAGCAGGTCGTACCGCGCGGCGAGACCCGCGATCGGCTCGTCGGCGAAGGCCTGGAGCGACCGGTACTCCCACTGCACGTCGACGCCGGTACGCCGGGCGTACTCCTTCGCCGCGGCGACTTGGCAGTCGTACCCGCGCGGATGCTCCCACGTCATCCCCCGCAGCGTCGTCATGCGATCTCCTCCACGTCGACCGGATCGTGCTCACCCAAGCGGGGCGCCGGTCGCGAGTTGGTCAGCCGCTGCCCGTCGATCCGGATCGGGCTGCGGGTCGTCGTCAGGTCGAGACCGTCCCGCCGCAGCTGCTGCGTCATCGCGATCGCCCGGAAGCCTTCGTGCCCGACGAGCTCGTCCAGCGTCAGGACCGGCGCGCACCAGACGTCCTCGGCGTCCAGAACGGCCAGCCACTCGTCGCGCGTGCGGGTGCTGAGCCGCTCCGACAGCAGGTCCTCGATCTCCTCCTGGCGGTCCCACCACGACTGCGGATCGGTCATCGCGGTCACCTCCGGCAGGTCGAGCAGCCGGCCGATCGTCGGCACCGGGTTCATCGCGATCGCCAGATACCCGTCGCTGGTCGGGTAGATGCCGTACGGCGCCGGAAGGAACGCGTGCGCCGACCGGATCCCCTTGCGCCGGACCTCGATCGACGGATCGTTGAGCCGGGTCGTCAGCAGCTCGAACTCGAGATCGAGCAGCGCCTCCAGCAGGCTCGTCTGCGCGTGCCCGCCCCGACCGGTGCGGAAGCGCCGTACGAGCAGGGCGGTGATGCCCTGCGCGAGGTGACAGCTGGCCAGGTGATCGGCGACCGCCAGCCCGACGGGCACCGGCGGATTGTCGCGGGAACCGTTCAGCCAGGGCAGTCCGGCGATCGACTGGGCGAGCAGATCCTGCCCGGGGCGATCCTTGAACGGGCCGGTGTCGCCGTACCCGCTGACGCTGCCGTACACGATGCCCGGGTTGATCCGGCGGACCGTCTCGTAGTCGAGGCCGAGGCGTTCCATCACGCCCGGGCGGAAGTTCGAGACCACCACATCGGCCGTCGCGACCAGCGCCCGGACCCGGGCCAGGCCGGCCGGGTCCTTCAGGTCGGCGACGATGCTCTCCTTGTTCCGGTTCATTGCGTGGAACGACATGCTGTCGCCGTCGACCGTCCGGCCGGCGAAGGCCAACTGCCGACCGGCGTCACCGCTGCCGGGACGCTCGATCTTGATGACCCGCGCGCCCAGGTCGGCAAGGCGCAGCGCCGCCACCGGCCCGGCCAGGAACTGGCTGAAGTCGAGCACGGTGACCCCGGTCAGGGGTAGATCCGTCACCACTCGTCGGTCCTCTCAGGTCGTAGTTCAAGCGTCGTACGGCGGTGGCTCGCCGCCGTTCGCGGCGGACGTGTAGGCCGCCTCGACGACGGCCATCGTGCGGAAGACGTCCTCCACCGACGTGGGCAGCGACGGGATCGACCCGTCCAGGTAGCGCTGCACCACGCCCATCGAGCCGATGAACGCGTCCGGGAACCACGACCCGTCGAACGGCACCGGCCGCCAGCCCTCCGCGAGCCTGTCGTCAGTGACCAGTTCGAGCCGGTCCTCGCCGCCGCGCGGGTAGTCCAGCAGGAGACCGAGCTGCACCCGTACGGCGCCCTTCGTGCCCTCCCACTTGACGTAGCTCTCCTCGTACCGCTCGCCGAAGTGGTGATCGTGGTTCGTCGACACCACGACCCGCAGCGGCCGGTCGCCGTACGTCAGCGCGATGTCGGAGCGGCTGTTGGCGTGCGACTTCGACGGATGCCGCACGGTCACCGCGGACACGCCGGTCGGATCGCCGAGGAACGAGCGGACCAGATCCAGGTAGTGGACGCTGTGCATGTTGATCTCGAGCCGGTCGAGCTCGAGGACGTACGGGAACATCTCCCACGGCGTCCGGACGGAGACGCGGACCTCGACGTCGTACAGCTCACCGATGATGCCGTCGGCAATCAGCTTGCGCGCGACCGCGACGTACGGCGCGAACCGCAACTGGGTGTTGACCGCGGCGACCAGGCCCTTGCGGCGGCAGACCTCGCGGGTCCGGATGCCTTCCGCGAGGTGGTTGCCGAGCGGCTTCTGGAGCAGTACTGCCGCGCCGTCGGGCAGCTGTTCGAGGACCTCGAGGTGGGCCTCGGGCGGGAGGGCGATGTCGTAGACCGCGTCGTCCGGCGCGGCGGCGACGGCGGCAGCAACATCGTCGTACGCCTCAGGTACGGCGTACTTGGCGGCGAGGGTCTGCGCGCGGTCTAGCCGGAGATCGGTAATGCTTGCGACCGGGAAAACCGCCTTGCTGTACGCGGGCAGATGAGCGTCGCGCACGATGCCGCCGGCGCCGACGATCACGATCGGGCGCGGGTTCGCCGGCCGGTCCAGGGTGTAGCCGGGGTGCGGCGAGAACTCGGGCAGGCCGGTCATCAGCCCTTCACCGCCCCGACCGTCTCACCGCGGATGAGGAAGCGCTGCGCACCGAGGAACACGGCCAGCAGCGGCAGCATCGAGATGAACGTCGCGAGCGCCAGCTGAGGCATGTAGAGCTTCACGTCCAGGCCGGCAGCGACGGTCGGGTTGAACAACGGGCTCGCTCCGATCAGTTGCTGCAGACCGATCGACACGGTCTGGTTCTGCTGGTTCGAGGACAGCAAGGCCAGCGGCAGGAAGAAGTTCGTCCAGTTCGCGACGAACGCGAAGAACGCGACCAGGACGACGACCTGCTTGGAGATCCGCAGGCCGATCCACCAGAACACCGACACCTCGCCGAGCCCATCCAGCCGGGCGGCCTCGACGAGTTCCTTCGGCATCGTGGTCAGGTAGTGGATGTAGGACAGGTACACGCCGAACGGGAAGAATCCCATGATCAGCGCGACCGGCCAGAGCTGCCCGACCGCTCCGACCGCGTTCACCTCGAGGAACAGCGGGATCACCAGCACCGTGTTCGGCATCACCATCGTGACGAGCGTGATCACCAGCACCGCCCGGCGGGCCCGGAACCGGAGCCGCGCCATCGCGTAGCCGGCCGGCAGCGCCGCGACCACGCCGAGGATCGCACCGCCGCCGGCGACGACCAGCGAGTTCGTCAGCCAGCGGGTGAACAGGCCGCCCTCGGGGCCGAAGCCGTTGACCTGCGACCAGCTGTACCGGACGTTGCTCCAGGCAATGTCCCCGAGACCGAGGAATCCCCCGCTGCCGGCCTCGACGCCGTCGTTCGACCGGAAGGCCATCGCGACGAAGCCGGCGATCGGCACCAGGAAGATCGCGGCGACGAACAGCATCGACACCACGCGCGCCAGGCGGCCCGCGCTCCAGTTCTCGATCATCAGCTGTCCTCCTCGCCGAACAGCCCGCTGCGGAACACGATCAGCAAGCCGATGCCGAGCGTGATCACGAGCAGGATCAGCGACATCGCCGCCGCGGCCGGGAAGTTGTAGTTGCTGAACGCGAAGGCGTACCCGAGCTGCGTCGGCGTCCACTGGTCGGGCAGCGCGTTGCTCGCCACCTGGTCCAGCAGTTGCGGTTCGAGGAAGAGCTGGAAGCCGTACGCGAGGTTCATCAGGGCGGCGTACCCGATCCACGGCCGGATGATCGGCAGCTTCACGTGCCAGGCGAGCTGCCACGCGTTCGCGCCGTCCAGCGCGGCCGCCTCGAAGATCTCGTCGGGGATGCCGTTCAGCCCGCCGTTCACCACGACGATCCAGGAGCCGACGCCCTGGAAGAACATCATCGCCGTGAGCACGAACGGCAGCTGCCCGGGCGCGGCGACCGCCTGCTTGATCGTGTCGACGCCGATCGCGTGCCAGAAGCCCTCGATCGGCGACTGCCCCGGGTTGAGCAGGTACACCCAGAGGACGAAGTTCGCGATCCCCGCCAGCGCGCCGGGGATGTAGTACACGAACCGCATCGCCGAGCCGAACCGTCCGGGACTGGCGTGGATCAGCAGCGCCAGCCCGACGATGCCGATCATCATGATCGGCAACCAGATCACCAGCGTCGCCAGCACGTTCTGGAACGTGTCGACGAAGCGGTAGTCGGTGAACACCGTCTTGAAGCTCGTGACGCCGCCGAACCCGGTGCTCGGGTCCAGCGGTGTCGGCGGCTTCTCCAGAGCGGTCTTGACGGCGTACCCCACCGGTACGATGCCGCCGACGAGCAGCAGGACGGCGTACGGCGACAGCAGGAGCCAGGCTCCGCGGGTCTCGCTCGACCTGGACGCCTTCGGCCGCCGGGTGCTCGGCACCTGGAGGCCGGTGCTGCGCTCGTCCATCAGGGCGGTTGTCATCGGCGTACCCCTACTTGACCGTGTAGCCCATGGCCTTGGCCTGCTTGAGGAGCTCGTCGTTGAACCCGGTCCAGGCCTGGTCGACGGTCTTCCCCGACGCCAGGCCGGCGGCCATCGTCTCGGTCCAGACGCTGCCGGTGTTGTAGAGCAGGTACGAGTGGTCCGGCTGGACGTATGCGTTCGCACCCTTCATCGCGGCGAACGTCGTCGCGTTGTCGGCGAAGTACTTCCCCTTGGTCTGCTTCGCGATCCACGCGTCCTGCACCGGGCCGTACGCCGGCAGACCGGTCGACAGCTCGACCTGCCACCTAGGGTCCGTGGCAACGAACTTCGCGAAGGTCAGCGTGTTCTCCAACTGTTTGCCGGTGATGTGCCGCGAGAAACCCCACAGGCCGCCGCCCTCGTTGCCGGTCGCGGGCTTGTCCTCGCCTTGCCAGGTCAGCGGCGCGACCCCGGTCATCTGGCCGGCCGGGATCTTCCAGGACTGCCGGAACAGGTAGTCGCCCCACCAGGCGGCGCCCGGGCTCATCACCAGGTCCTTGCCGGCCTTCGCGGCGTCGGCGTCGAAGATGCCGAGGGTCGAGACCGCCTTGGCCTGCACGAGTTTCGCCAGCAGGTCCTTCGCGCGCACGCACTTCGGGTCGGTCAGGTCGACGTGCACCTCGGTCTCGGACTTGCGGGCGTTCGTCGGACAGCCGGAGGCCCAGAGGTATCGGTCGGGCGCGTACGCGTCGCCGGTGAAGCCGCTGAGTCTGCCGGGGTGCTCCTTCGCGATCCGCAGCGCGAGGTCGCCGTACTCCTCCCAGGTCTTCGGGACCTGGTAGCCGTACTGGGTGAAGAACGCCCTGTTGTACCAGAAGATGTCGGGCGCGGCGTCGTTGCGCAGGCAGCGGATCTTGCCGTCGATCTTGCAGGGGGCGATGACGGCGTTCTCGTAGCCCTTGATCACGTCCGGCACCAGGTCGGTGAGGTCGGCGGTGTAGTTGACCTGGGTGCCCGACGCCCAGGCGATGTCGTCGTTCGACGGGAAGAAGATCGCGTCCGGCCAGCCCTTGCCGGCCTGGTTGAACTGCGCGAACTGCTGCTGCAGCGACTTGCCGCCGACGGTCCCGTCGATCTGGTTCAGCGTCACCTTGATCTCGGGATGCGCCTGCTGGAACGCCTTCGCGGCCGGCACCCGCGGCGGGTCGACCCAGACGGTGATCGCGCCGCCGGAGTCGGTCTGCTTGACATCCGCGCCGGCGCCGCCGGCCGACGAGCCGCACGCGGTCAGCAGGGCCGCCGCGCAGGCGACGGTCGCGACAGCCAGCGTGCGCACTGTCCCGGGACGAGAACCGGGTGACTTCATGACGGACTCCTTCGCGTGCCCCACCTGCTCAAACGTTGGAGCAGAACGCTAGACCGCGACGGCGAGGCTGGTCAATCGTTTGAGCACGGACTTTTGCGCCACCGCGACAGAACCCCCTGACGCGAACCCGGCCGGTCAGGTGGTACGGCGTGGCGGCGCGGTGGACTCGCGGACGACGAGTTCCGGCGGCGGGTCGGTGACCACCTCGTCGGAGGTCTCGCCGGTCTCGATCCGCCGGATGACGCTGCGCACCGCCGTACGACCGACCGTGTAGAACTGCATCTTGACCGCGGTCAACGGCGGCCAGGTGTTCTCGGCGGTCCACGAGTCGTGCACGGTCACCACGGACAGGTCCTCCGGCACCCGGATCCCCGCCTTGCGCGCCTCCGCCAGCAGACCGACAGCGGCGTTCACGTTGGCCACCACGATCGCCGTCGGCCTCGGCTCCAGCGCCATCAGCCGATGCAACGCCGTACGCCCGTTGTCCACGGTGTAGCCAACCCTGGTTTCGTACTCCTTCGGCACCCGTACGCCGGCGGTTGCGAGCGCGAGCTTGTACCCCGTGCGCCGCCGCTTCGCGGTGAACGATCGCGGCAACCCGTTCGCGAACGCGATCCGCTCGTGCCCCAGCTCGAGCAGATGCTGGGTCGCGATCAGCGCACCACGGTGATCGTGCAGCGTGACCGAGCCGACGTAGCCCGGACTGGACGAGTTGACCAGCACGATCGGCGCCTGTGTGGTGAGCAGGTCCTGGAGACCCGCGGGCAGCACCGCGTCGCCGACCTGCAGCGCCATACCGTCCACCCGGCCTTCGCCGATCAGCCGCGCGATCACCTCACCACCCGGCCGTACGTCGTCCGAGCGCCCGAGCAGCACGGTGTACCCGCGCTCCGTCGCCTCGTCCTCCGCTCCGTGCATGAGCTCGGTGAACAGCGCGTTGGTGATGTCCGGTACGACCAGCCCGACGACCTGCGTCCGCGCCGACTTGAGCGCCCGGCCCGCGAAGTTCGGCCGGTACTGCAACTCCCGCGCTGCGTCGACGATCCGCTGCCGGGTCGCCGCGCTCACCCGCGAGTCCGGCGCGTCGCTCAGCACCCGGGACACAGCGGAGATCGACACCCCGGCACGGGCAGCAACGTCACCCAGAGTCGCCATGCTCCCCACCCTACTGAGCAATCGGCGGATCGGCGGCGAACGGGTCCGCACCGTCACGCAGCCGCCCCTGCTCTCCGAGCCGCGGGGCAGCTCGGCCGGCCCGAAGCACCTGGCCGTCGATCCGGATCGGACTCCGAGTTGTCGTCAACCGAAGCGGCTCACCACCCGGCTCGGCCGGCTCCCGCTCGACGACCTGTGTCATCCCGACCGCAGCAAAGTCCGCCGACCCGATCACCTCGTCCAGCGTCCGCAGCGGCACACAGTCGACCCCGGCGGCACCCACCATCTCGACCCAGTCCGCGGTACGCCCCACCGCCAGCCGCTCCGCAACCCACCGACCGACCTGTTCCACGCCGCCGACCTCCACTCCGGCTGGTGCGCGCAGGGCGCGGAGAAGGGTCTTCGGGCGGGTCGGCGCGATGGCCAGGTGGCCGTCGGCCGTCGCGTAGAGGGCGGACGGCACGAAGAGATCCGGCGGGGTCGGTTCGGTCGCCGGAGGGTTGAGGCAGGCGGTAAGCCGCTCGAACTGCAGGTCGAGCATGCCTTCGAGGAGGCTCGTCTCGATCAGGCCGCCGCGGCCGGTGCGCAGCTTCCGGACGAGCAGTGCAGTGACGCCCTCGGCGAGGTGGCAGCTCATCAGATGGTCGGCCAGCGAGAGCCCGACGGTCACGGGCCGATCGCCGCCGCCCACCCAGGTGAGAGCCGACACGGATTGCGCGAGCAGGTCCTGTCCCGGGCGATCGGCCCACGGGCCGTCGGCGCCGTACCCGGACGCGGCCGCGTACACGAGGCCCGGATTGAGCGCCCGCACCGACGCGTAGTCGAGGCCCAGCCGCTCCATGACCCCTGGCCGGAAGTTGTGGATGAGTACGTCGGCCCGCGCCACGAGCCTCCGGACCAGCTCGAGTTCGCCGGGGTCCTTGAGGTCGGCGACGACCGCCTCTTTGTTCCGGTTCATGGCGTGGAACGAGACCGTGTCCTCGTCCGCCCACCGTCCCGCGAACGCCAGCGTGCGACCGATCTCCCCGGTCGCCGGCCGCTCGACCTTGAGCACCCGGGCGCCGAGATCGGCAAGCCGCAGCGCCGCCACCGGCCCCGCCAGAAACTGACTGAAATCCAGCACCACCACCCCCGCCAACGGAAGCCCCACCACCCCGCCCCCTCCCTCACCCGCCGCTGCTCAATCGTTTGCGCAACTCTAAACCACCCCCACCCCCACAGCAACCGACCCGCTTCAACGCCACTTCGGACTGGAGGAAAAGCTAGCCACGGGGTGGGGCGACGGGCGTAGTGTCTGCACAGAGCGCATCGTGCGAGGGGGGCCAGACCGTGAGCGAACCAGCGACCCGTTCCGAGTATCCCGACAACATCGACGCCGCGGTCCTGAAGGTGGCCGGCGTGGTCGTGCTCGGCGCGATCATGTCGATCCTCGACATCACCGTGGTCAACGTCGCGCTGCCGACGTTCCAGGACGAGTTCGGCACACCCGAGAGTCCGGTCGCCTACTCGACGGTCGCCTGGACCGTCACGGCGTACACGCTCGCGCTGGCGACGGTGATCCCGTTGACCGGCTGGGCCGCCGACCGGTTCGGCACCAAGCGGCTGTACATGATGGCGATCCTCCTGTTCACCCTCGGTTCCGCGCTGTGCGCCACCGCGACCAGCATCAACATGCTGATCGGCTTCCGGGTGCTGCAGGGTCTCGGCGGCGGCATGCTGATGCCGCTCGGCATGACGATCATGACGCGGGCCGCCGGACCGCACCGGATGGGCCGGCTGATGGCCATCCTCGGCGTTCCGATGCTGCTCGGCCCGATCCTCGGCCCGATCCTGGGCGGCTGGCTGATCCAGGTGGCGAGCTGGCACTGGATCTTCCTCATCAACGTCCCGCTCGGCGTGATCGCGATCGTCTACGCCTGGTTCGCGCTGCAGCGGGACACGCCGCACCGCTCGGAGACCCTGGACGTCGTCGGGGTCCTGCTGATGTCGCCCGGGCTGGCGTTGTTCCTGTTCGGCGTGTCGTCGCTGCCCGCCGAGAACGGTGACTTCGGTGCGCCGCGGGTGTGGGTCTCGATCCTGGCCGGGCTGCTGCTGATGGCGGCGTTCGTCTGGCACTCGTTCCGGCCGAAACATCCGCTGCTCGACCTGAGGCTGTTCAAGGACCGCAACCTCACGGTGTCGATCGTGACGATGTTCCTGTTCGCGGCCGCCTTCTTCGGCGGGCTGCTCCTGGTGCCGACGTACTTCCAGCAGATCCGCGGCGAGTCGACGCTGCAGGCCGGTCTGCTGGTCGCGCCGCAGGGGCTCGGCGCGATGGTGACGATGCCGATCGCGGGACGGCTGGTCGACAAGGTGCCGGTGGGCCGGATCGTGCCGTTCGGGCTCGGGCTGATCGTGATCGGCATGTTCGGCCTGACGCAGCTCACCGCGACGACGCCGTACGGCATCATCATCGTGATGCTGGTCGTGATGGGCTTCGGGATGGGCGGCACGATGATGCCGCTGTTCACGTCGGCGCTGCGGACGCTGGCCGGTCCCCAGGTGGCACGCGGTTCGACGTTGCTCAACATCACCCAGCAGATCGCGTCGTCGTGCGGGGTCGCGACGATGTCGGTCATCCTCACCAACCACCTCAACGACTCGCCGATCATCCCCGGGACGGACCAGATCCCCGGGCTGGGCGACGGGCTCCGCGAGACCGAGGCCGCCATCCTGGCCAACACCCGCCCGGTCATCATCGCCGCGCTGCACCTGGATCCCGTCGCGCTCGCCCGCGGCCTCGCCGACGCCGCCGCCGCGTTCGCGAGCACGTTCTGGGTGGCGTGGGTGCTGGTCGTGCTGACCCTGATCCCCGCATTGATGCTGCCCCGCAAACGCGAGGAGACCCACCTGACGGAGGGCAGCGCGGTCATCGAGTGACCGCCGGCGATTCCCACCGGCACCGGAGATCCCGCGGATTGTCGGACGTCCCGGGTAGGGTCCTGGCGTGGATATTGGGGAGCGGATTCAGGACCTCGCCGATCGCATCGTGGTGCTGCGTGACGCCTACTACCAGGGGACGCCGTCGGTCGCCGACGCGGAGTACGACGCGATCGAGGACGAGCTGCGGGCGCTCGTCCAGGCCAACCCGGAGCTGACCCCCGACCCGAACCCGCTGGACCAGGTCGGCGCGCCCGCGGTGCTGCATGCGCCGGTCCGGCACTCGCGACCGATGCTGTCGCTGGAGAAGGCGACCCGCCCCGAGCAGGTCGAGGCGTTCTTCGCCCGCTTCCCCGGCCAGCCGGTGGTCGTGATGCCGAAGCTGGACGGCCTGTCCCTGGCTTTGGTGTACGAGAACGGGCGCCTCGCCCGGGCGGTCACGCGAGGTGACGGCACCACCGGCGACGACGTGACCCCGCTCGTGCGCGCGCTCGCCGACGGCGTCCCGGACCGCCTCGACGTGCCGGACCGGACCGAGGTCCGCGGTGAAGCGGTCATGTTGCGCTCCACCTTCGCCGCCTACAACGCAGCACATCCGGACAAGCCGCTGATCAACCCGCGGAACGCGGCGGCCGGGACGTTGCGCGCGAAGGACCCGGCCACCGTCGCCGAGCGGCGGCTGCAGTTCCTGGCGTTCGACCTCCTCAGCGACCAGGCCGAGGCCGACCTCGAGCGTGCGCTGCAGACCATGGGGTTCACGGTGGCCGACATGCGCCACTGCGACGACGCCGCCGCGGCGCAGGCGGTGATCACCACGATCGAGCAGCAGCGCAACGAGCTCGACTACGACCTCGACGGCGCCGTGCTGCGGCTCGCCGACCGGGACGCCTTCGCCGCCGCCGGCACCCGGTCGAGCTCGCCCCGCGGCGCGCTGGCGTTCAAGTTCGCCGCCGAGGAGAAGACCACGCTGCTCGCCGACGTGGTCTGGGACGTCGGCAAGACCGGCAAGATCGCGCCGGTCGCCTGGCTCGAGCCGGTCTTCGTCGGCGGTACGACGGTCACCCGCGCCACCCTGGCGAACCAGGAGGTGATCCGCGCCCGCGACATCAAGATCGGCGACACGGTGCTGGTCCGCCGGGCCGGTGACGTGATCCCGTTCGTGGCCGGCGTGCTCGACGCGTCGAAGCGCACCGGGCAGGAGCGCGACATCGTGCCGCCCAGCACCTGCCCGTCGTGCGACCAGCCGCTGACCGAGCAGGGCAACAGCCGCGAACTGTTCTGCACCAACGTCTCCTGCCCGGCGCAGACCGTGCGTCGCCTGATCCACTGGGCGTCCCGCGCGGCCGCCGACATCGACGCGATCGGCGGCGTCTGGATCGAGCGGCTGGCCGAGGCCGGCATCCTGGAGAACCCGTCGGACTTCTACCGGCTGACCGCCGAAGGGCTGCTGGAGTTCGACCGGATCGGTGAGATCTCGGCGGCCCGGATGATCGAGTCGATCGACACCAGCCGGCGGGTCGGCCTCCGGCGCGCGCTGATCGGCCTCGCGATCCCGATGGCGTCCGAGGGCACCGCGGCGCGGTTGTGCCGGGCCGGTTTCGGCTCGCTCGAGGAGGTCGCCGACTCCGGTGTCGACGGCCTGGTCGCCGTGGACGACATCGGCCCGAAGGTCGCCGCCTCGCTGATCGAGCACCTCACCCGGCTGCGTCCCGAGCTCGAGCGGCTGCGCGCCGCCGGCGTGTCACTCGACGTCCGCGAGGAGGACCTGCCGCCGGTCGTCGCGGCCGGCGCCCCGCTGGCCGGCAAGACCGTCGTCGTCACCGGCGCGATCAGCGACCCGCGCTCCGGCGAGAAGGTGGCCCGGCCCGCCTTCCAGCGGCTCTGCGAGAAGGCGGGCGCGACGATCGCCTCCTCCGTCTCGGCGAGCACCGACTACCTGATCACCGGCGCCGACGTCGGCGCCGCCAAGCTCACGAAGGCGGAGAAACTCGGCGTCGAGGTCGTGGACCAGTCCGAGATCTGGCGCCAACTCCAGCAGGCAGACCTGCTCGGTTAGCGCGCGCTGTCCAGTTCCTGACAGCACCCTGGCGCCCGGCCGCTCCGGCGGGAAAGGGTGGTTGGACGTCGAGGAAACGGAAGAGCGCATGACCGACAGCACCGACAAGCACGGCGAGGCGACCGGCTTCCAGGAGCAGGCGCCGTACGACGAATCGATCGACCTCCGCACCGATTTCGTGATGGTCTACGGCCTGAACGACAGCACGCCGGAGCGGATCGCCCGGTGGCGCGAGGCCGGGTACCGGATCCACCTGATGACAGGGATCTCCTGGGGCACGTACCAGGACTACCTGGACGGCCGATGGGACGGCTCCGGCCACTGGGCGGACGCGCAGACCGCGGGCGACGGCTCGCCGATCCTGCACGGTGAGAGCACCGACATTCCGTACATGGTGCCGACCTTCGCCTTCACCGAGTACCTGGTGCAGAAGCTCCGCCCGATCATCGAGCTCGGTGTCGAGGGCATCCACCTCGAGGAGCCGGAGTTCTGGGCGCGGGCCGGCTACTCCGAGTCGTTCAAGCGTGAGTGGCAGGCGTTCTTCAAGGAGCCGTGGCAGGCGCCGCACAGCACACCCGAGGCGCACTTCCGCTCCGGGCAGCTCAAGCAGCACCTGCTCTCCCGCAGCCTGGACCGGGTGACGTCCGTGCTCCGCGACGAGGCGCTCGCCCAGGGCCGCGAGGTGCGCTTCTACGTCCCCACGCACAGCCTGCTGAACTACACGCAGTGGCAGATCATCAGCCCCGAATCGCGGCTGCGAACCTTGCCGTCGATCGACGGTGCGATCGCGCAGGTGTGGACCGGCACGTCCCGGACGCCGAACGTGTACGCCGGGAAGGTCGCCGAGCGCACCTTCGAGACGGCGTACCTGGAGTACGGCATCGCGCAGGACCTGACCCGCGGCACGGACCGGCGGATGTGGTTCCTGCACGACCCGATCGAAGACCACCCGGACCGCACCTGGGAGGACTACCTCGCCAACTACCAACGCACGCTGGTCGCGTCGCTGCTGCATCCCGGCGTCGCGCGGTACGAGGTGGCCCCGTGGCCGCACCGGATCTTCAACCGCCCGTACCTGCGGGAGGGATCCGCCGAGCGCGAGCTCATCCCGCCGGACACGGCGACCAGCTACCTGATCGCGATGAACAGCCTGCGCGATCTCGACCAGCCCGACGTGCGCTGGTCCCAGGAGGGTCCGCGGATCGGGATCGCGCTGTCCGACACCGCGATGTTCCAGCGCTGGGCGCCCGGTGGTGAGAGCGGCCGCTACGACGGTCTGCAGGACGCGTTGGCGCTGGAGGGCCGCGAGCAGCTGCACTTCTCCGACTTCTACGGACTGGCCCTGCCCGCGCTGTTCGACGGGCAGCGGGTCTGCCCGGTCCAGTTGGAGAACGTCATCGACACTCCGGACGCGCTGGACGATGTCGACGTACTCGTTCTGAGCTACGAGTTCCAGAAGCCGTTGGCGCCGGGCATCCACTACGCGCTGGCCGGGTGGGTCAGCCGCGGCGGCAGCCTGCTGTACGTCGGGGACGGCGCGGACCCATACCACGAGATCCGCTCGTGGTGGACCGGGCGATACGACACCTGCGCCGACCATCTGGCCGAGGCGCTCGGGGCGGACCGCTCGCGTGACGGCGTCCAGGCGAGCGGTCAGGGGCGGGTGCGGTTCATCGCGTCCCGGCCGGCCGAGTTCACCGAGTCGCCGGAGCGCGCGGCCGAGCTGGTGTCGGCGATCCGCGACCTGGCCGAAGCGGGCGGGCACACCTGGAAGTCGAGCAACTGGCTGTCGGTGCAGCGCGGTCCGTACCTGATCGGCGCCGTGCTGGACGAGGCGGGCGGCTCACAGCTTGTCGAGGGCACCTACCTCGATCTGCTCGACCCTCAGTTGCCGATCGTCCGGCGCCGCGAGCTCGGGCCGGGACAGCTGGCCTGGCTGCGCGACCTCACGTACGACGACGAGACGCTCCTCGCCTCCGCGGGCCGCGTCGTGGACTGGCAGCGGGACACGACCACGATCAGGTTCAGCTGCGAGGCGCCGCGCGGCGTACAGGTCACGACGGCGCTCCGCGTGCCGTCCGAGCCGACGGCGGTGCAGGGCGTCAGTGAGTCGAGGTACGAGGACGGCGTGCTGTGGCTTCGCCATCCAGGTGATCCCGCCGGGACCCGCGTCGAGCTCAGCTTCTGATGGTGTGACGCGCGCGGATCCGCGCCCCGGCCGGACAGCCTCTGGTGGAGGTCGTCCGGCCGAGCGGATGATCGCCTCGGGACCCGGTCAGAGCTGGTGAAGCTTGTGGAAGGGGGCCATGACCCGGAGGAGACGGCCCTTCCCAAGGTCCACCACCACCGCTTCGGCGCCCTCGACCGCGGTGATCCGGCCGATGCCTTCCTTGTCGTGGGAAACCCGGCCACCGACCTCGAACGTCTTGATCGGTGCGGGCACCGGCTGCTTGAAGGGACTTGTGGCTAGGCGGCGCTTCGCGCGTGTTGTCTCCATTTGGCCCCAGTATGCGCCAGCCGGAGCCGTTTCGCCGACCTACGGGGCGCGGCGCAGCACCACGGTCGCCTGGGTGGTGCCGCGGGGAAGGCGGACGGTGCCGGTGACCTGGTCGACGACGGCGCCCTCGGTCGAGACGTGGGCGATGTTGTCGCGCAGCACCGGGAGTTCGATACTGTAACCGGTCGGCTTCGCGGTGTCACCGCTGAGCCGGAGCGTCACCGCCCTGCCGGACGTGGTGAGTTGGTAGCCGATGCGGCCTCCGGTGACCGGGTAGCTGTTCAGCGCGATCTGCTGACGGTTGCGGATCCACTCGTTCGGCACACCGCGGCCGATGATCACGGTCCCGTCCGACTTCTCCGCGATCAGCGAGTCGAACAGCACCTTGGTCGCGGTGGACTGACCCCACATGTGCTGGTTCGAACCGCCGCCGCCCCGGGCGTGGTCGATGGTCCACGGCGAGTCGGCGCTCGGGTAGTCGACGCCTTCCCACCAGCCGAACGGCCCGCTCATCGTCTTGTCGATCATGTACTGGTACGACTTGATCCCGAGGTCGCGGTACTCCTCACCCCGCAGCGCCGCACTCCCGTACCCGGCGTTGTACGCGCTCGAGAAGTACCCGTGCGGGTACCCGCCGAAGTTGTAGATGGTGTCCGAGACGTCCTTGCGCCGCTCGAACCCGTGCGTGTACGTGTCGTCGATCTTGTCGAGCATCGTCCCGTGCTGGTCGGCGCCGAACAGGTACCCGTCCCACGCCCAGCGCCCGAACAGGAACATCGAGGCCCAGTTCGCGTCCCGCGGGTCCTTGCGCGGCCCGGTCTCGTTCGGCTCCACCATCGAGATCGGGAGGTAGTCCAGGTCGTACTGCTTCATCGTCTGCTCGATACGCGCGGTCGCCACCTTCAGCAGATCGTCGTACTCCGCCTTCGCCCACGCCGCCTCCGCGGTCTCGCCGAGTGCCGTGGCGAGATAGCGGTACGTCGTGAGCCCGGTCAGCGCCGACCAGTTGTCGATCGTCCAGTACCCGTGGGAGTCGATCGCGTCGGTCTGCTTGATGATGCCCGTGCCGCCGTCGATCCGGTCGGTCTCGATCGTGTGCGTGCTCTTCTTGATCGTCTCGAACCGGCTGCGGATGAAGTCCTTGTCGCCGGTGCGCTGCAGATAGAGCGCGTACGGCCAGCTGTACTTCCACTTCGCGTCGTCGTACTGCAGTTGCGCCGGCAGCGTGGACAGGTAGTCCCGGGCGTAGGTGAAGTCGCCGACCGTCAGCAGCGTCGACACGATGCCGATCGTGTCGTGGTCGAACATCTCGTCGTACCCGTTCTCGCCGACGTGCAGTTCCTTGGCGCCGTTGATGTCGTCGCGGATGATCAGCGTGTAGATGTACCCGGCCTTGTAGGCGTTGATCAGCCGCCGGTCGGGCAGGTCAGTGATGTCCGCGATCGCCGACAGCCGGTTGTTCCAGTACTGCCGCATGTGCCGGTAGTGCTCGTCGAAGCCGCCAAGGGTCCGCACCTGCTCAGCCGTCGGCCAGTCGTACGTGCTGCCGAACCGATCTGCTGCCACCGCATAGTCGCGGACGACGGTCTGGCCGGCGCCGACCGTTTCGCCGGCATCGTTCAGTGGCGTCAGCAGGCTCGACACCCGCGGCAGACGAGCCGGCGCGGACGTGGTGTTGGTGACGGTCATCCGCGAGTACGCGATCTCGAAGCGGTTGCCGTTGACAACGACGAGGTCGGCGAAGTTCTCGACCGTGATACCGAGACCGTCCTTGGCGTACTCGCTGATGAACGCGGGCAGGTATCCCTCGGCGTTGGACCACTTGATCTTGCCCGGGATGTTCGGCACTCCGAAGGTGATCATCGCGTCGCCCCGGCTGCGCAGCCGGTAGCTGCCGTCGATGAAGGCGATCGGCGCGTTCAGGTCACCCTCCCAGCCGAACGAGGAGGTGAGGCCCGGGTTGGTGACGTAGGTGTACTGCGCGTTCGCCGCGGACGAGACCGCTTCGTCGAACGCCGCCTTGAGGAAGTCGTACGCGAGCCGCAGGTCGTCCGCCTGCGCGCCGCCGTCCGCGAGGGTCGCGGTCGCCGCCGCGATCTCGTTGTCCAGCTGCCGTTGCGCGGACTCGCTCGCCGCGTACACGTCCGCCGCCGCGGCCTGGTCGAGCATGTTCTGCACCAGAGCTCGGTAGCTACCGGCCGACGCCAGCGTCACACCCGCGAGCGTGACGTTGCCGGAGGCATGCGTCTTGCGGGTCAGCTTTGCACTGACGCGGGCCGACTGTCCCGCCTCGAGGTTCAGCTCGAACACCCGGGTGACCGACGGGTCGGTGCTGACCAGTTCGGCGCTCACGTAGGTCGGCGTCGACGCACCGTCGAGGTAGACCGAGATCCTCGCCGCGGCGCGCCAGACACCGGAGACGAAGTGCAGGGTACGCCGTTCCGCTGCGGCCGGGACCGTGAGGTCGTAGCCGTACGGATCGGTGAGATCCACGCCTGTGTTCGCGCCGTCGGCGAAGAAGATGCCGCCGTGACGGGTGCCAGGCTCGGAGGCGGTCGGCGTACCGTCGGTCCATGAATAGCTGACCGGGTTGTCGTTCTGCGAGCCGATCGCTCCCCCGGACTGCCGATTCGCGACCGCGAGCACCGGCGCACCGGCCCGGCGGTTGATCGTCGATCCGTCGAGGTGCATCCAGTCGCTGACCCCCTCGGCCGTCAGGTTCAGCGACACCGGCACAGCGGTCGCCGAGAACCCGGTACCAAGCGTCGAGAGCGCCGCGGCCGACAACGACAGATTGCCGGCGGCATTAAGTTTGCTCGCGAAGCGGCCGGTCACGACAACGCCCTGGCCTGGCCGGATCGTCACGGTGTAGCGCTTCGCCGCGGCGGTGCCGCCTGCGTTGATCTGCGTGGTGTACGAACTGCTGCCGTCGGTCGCGGTCACGGTCACCGATCCACGGGCCTGCCAGATCCCACCCACGAACACCAGGCGTCGTGGCGAGTCTGCGGCCGGGACCGTGATCCGGTACCCGGCGTCGTGGGCCGTCGTGTCCCCCACCGTCGTCGTGTCGTAGTTGAAGACGCCGCCGGTGGTGACGCCGGTCGCCGGCGAGGCGCCGTCCGACCACCCGAACGAGATTGGGCTGTCGTCGAGCGTCGTCCGGCCACCCGCCGGGTTCAGGTCGTCGACGGTGAGCGCCTGCGGTACACCGGCCTTCCGGTCGATCCCTGAACCTGTCACATGGACCCAGTCGAGGTCGCCGTACGACGTCAGGTCCATGGCGCCGCCGACGCCGCGGCCGTTGGGGAGGTTCTCGACGCCGACCACGAACGGGCCGGCGGGCGGGGTGGCCGCCGGAGCGGCCGGGGCGGAGATCACTGCGGTCACCACGAGTGCCGCGGCGCCGACCGCCGCGAGCATTCTGGTTCCGTGCCTCATCTTGTGTCCCTTCAGGAGGTTGGCACAGCGGACGTGCGGGGCCCGGGGAGGCTGGATCCGCGGACCACCAGCTCCGGCTCGAGCAGCACGTGCTGCGGCTCACGGGGATCGCCGGCCATCAGGTTGTCGATGGCCTGGATCAGTTGCCGTCCGACCTCGTCGATCGGCTGGCGCAGGGTGGTCAGTCCCGGACTCACCAGGGCGGCCGTCGGCGAGTCGTCGTACCCGGTGATCGCGACGTCGGCGCCCGGCCGCAACCCGCGCTCGTGCAGCGCGCGCATCACGCCGAGCGCGAGCGTGTCGGACGCACAGACCAGGGCGGTCGCGGGGCGGGAGGCGTCCAGCATCCGGTGCGCGGCCTGCCGGCCGGCTTCGAGGGAGTCGACGACCGCGGCCTGCAGGTCGGTCTCCAGCTCCCGGTCGCGGCAGGCGTCGAGCCACCCTTCGCGGCGGTCCTGGCCGAGCTCGGACTCCGCGAGCCAGCCGATGTGGCCGATCCGGCGGTGCCCCTGGGCCGCCACGTGGTCGGTCGCCGCCCGGGTTCCGGCGCGGCCGTCGACGTCGACCCAGGCCAGGCTGTCGTCGCCGTCCCAGGAGCGGCCAAATGACGCGAACGGCACACCCCACGAACGCAACGCCGCGACCCGGTCGTCGTTGTGATGCGTCTCGGCCAGCACGAACGCGTCGATGGAGGTCTTCTTCAGCAGGTCCCGGTACGCCTTGATCTCGCCGGCCGGTCCGTCCTCGGCGTGGCACAGGATCAGGTGGTAGCCGGCCTCGACCGCGGCGGCGTTGAGCACGTACAGGAAGTCGTCCATCAGCAGCGACGCCTTGTCCGGCCGGGACGGCCGCATCTTGAAGGCGATCAGCGACGAGCTCCGGTTGCGCAGCGCCCGGGCGGACAGGTTCGGCTCGTACCCGAGCTCCTCCACCGCGGCCAGGATCCGCTTGCGGGTTTCCGGCGCCACCCGGTCGGGGTTGTTCAGTGCGTTCGACACCGACTGCGCCGACACCCCCGCCCGCTGCGCGACCTGCACCAGCGTGACATGACCGTGCGGAGCCGGCCCACGGTTGGCGTGCTGCATCGGCGCTCCCGGGATATTAACGTTAAAAAGATTGCCTGCAAGCTACTGAGTCGCAGGCGGCATCGTCAAGGGCTGAAGCGGAGTCAGTGGTTTTAACGCTAACAGCCGCCTATCCCCAGGCAGTTATCCACAGGCCGCGAGGTTCCTCCGTCCGCGGCCGGCGGAAAACCGTACGTTCTTGGGGCAAGGAGGTGCTCGAATGAACAAGCACAGGAATCACCGCCGGCGTGGCCGGCAGACGCTCGGAGCCGACCAGCACCCGCATCCGCAGCTCAGGCCGCTGACCGTCGGGCAGGCCGCGCGATTGGTGCGCCTCGCAGAGGCAGCAGCGGCGAAGCGCGGCTTCGCGATGCGGTACGACGGCGTCGCGGCCCTGGTGCCGGTCGGAACCGGGGATGTGTCTGCAGACGCGGCCGGCGGAATGACCGCAGGTCTGGGCAACCTCGCCCTCAAGGTCGCGAACCTGCCACGACAGCAGTGGCACGCCGAGGTCAGTGATCACTTCGATCAGATGCCCAGACCCGACGAAGTCATCACGGTGCCGGACGACCTGGAGAACAAGCTCTATCTCAGGCTCGCGTGTGCAGCGTTCCACGATCCTGACATGGTCCGCGACACACCTGAATTCGTGCCGGGTGTCGTCGTGGTGCCGGCTGTCTACGTGGGTCGCGCGGCCGCGATGTATTTCGACGTCGACAGGCTCGGTCTGACACGAGATCAGGCCACCCGGATCGGCCTCGCGAACCTTCGGCGGATCCAGGACGAGGTCGAGACCGTGCAGCTGGCCGGTGCCGAGCTGACCGTTGTCGGCGGAGGCATGTTCACCGCGTCGAGAGCACTCGTGTTCGACACGGTGCTGCGCGAATCGCTCCGGGTCGAGGACCCTGCCCACGGTTGTCTTGTCGCCATGCCCGCGCGCGACCAGCTCGTGATTCATGTGCTGCGAGATCAGACGGCGCTGAACGCACTGGCTGCCATGGTGAGCCGCACCGCCGAACTCTTCACCACGAGCCCGGGCGCAGTCAGCCCGCACGTGTACTACGTGATCGACAACGAGTGGCACCAGGTCACCGACTACACCACCGGCACCTTCCATCTCCACGAGGTCCCCCCCACTCACCGAGGCCCTGGAGCAGCTGGACGCCATCCCGAAGGCCGCCTCCGTGTAGAGGTCCGGCGCGAGGTCACCCTCCCCGGCGTACCGGATCAGCTCGGCCGCCGCCGTACTCCGTGAGGCGTGGCTGGCGTTTACCTGCATCCGCCAGCCCTGGTCGTCGGATCTTGTGCGTCCGTCTGCCCATTCGTCGTGTTGTTCGGCCAGAACGGCTCCGGCGAGGCGGATGACCGCGGCGCGGTCGGGGAAGATGCCGATGACGTCTGTAACACCAGGTCCTCGGTCGTCTCCCCGGTCGCGCCCCGCAGACCGAACCTTCGGCGAGGGCGTGTTCGACGTGGTCGAGAGACAAGCTGATCCTCCTGCCCAGGGCGGCTTCACCTTCAGCGGTGGCGACCATGACCGCGATCTTGATCGCCTGGCCGCCGCCCTCGTGGACCTTCATGGTCAGCGCGTCCGCAGCCAGGAATGTGGACGGACCTTCGTCCAACAGCAGCTCACGGAAGTCGCGCGCCAGCTCGTCGAGGTTCCTGGCCATCACACTGCCGTGGGACGTGACAGGCCAGTGATGCCCAGCGTCTCCATCAACGACTCCACCAGCCGCGTGGACACCCCGGACAGGTAGCACGCCGGCACCACTGACGTCAGAGCCGCCTCCGCCTGGCTGCCTCACGTTCCGCCCGGAGACGGGATTCGATGGGTGCCGTCGGGGTCTACATGGAAGGTGAAGCCGTGCGGTGTGGTCCATTCGAGCGTCTTGTGGTCGATGCGGTGCACGGACCATCCGCGGGCGTGCGTCTTCACCCGGTGACCGAACCGTCCGAGCGGCGCGAGGTTGGTGGTGCTGGTCTGGCCTGTTGGCCCGTGAAGGTCGTAGGGCTCGATGTGATCGAGGTCGATGGAGTCGCTGGTCTCGCGGGTGCCGTACGGGAAGAGTTCGACCGGGTGGATCAGTCGCACCCGCTCACGAATCCGGGTGGGGATTTCGTAGGCGTTGACGCTGACCGCGTCGTTCAGGTCGATGACTGGCTTCACCGTGTAGGGACCGTGCCCGACCAGTTCGGCCAGCTGGCTGGCCAGCAGCGGCCCGATGCCCTCAGCCCGCACGACGCCGGCACCACTCGCCAGCGTCTTGTCGGTGAGATGCACGATCACCTCGGTCTGCCCTGGACGCACGTGTCCCCTGACTCGGCCGGCCCTGGTCGGGTCTGCCGAGTAGGCGTCCTGTTTGATTTGCGCGAGTCGTGCGTCGAGCGCCCGGAGCGTGGCAGCGTCCATCGGTTGCGCCTCAGCGGTCCGGGTCCTCGGGTCGGGCGAGCGGCCGTCGTACGGATCAACCGGCAGATCGAGGTCGCGTGGCCCCGACGCCTCCAACCACGGATCCTCCATCGGCCCGACCGGCTCCCGTGGATCAGACGGCTCCAGCAGATCGTCCTCTCCGTCCGCACACGCGACGTCGACCCACGCGACGCCGGCACCGTCGGCCGTCACAAGCGTCCCGCTCCCCCAACGCACGCGCTCGTCGGCAGCCTTGATCGCTGCCTCGCTCGTGGCCGCTACGTCGGCTCCGGCCCGGACATCCAGTATCGCGTCGGCTTCGCCCTGGGCGTCCGCTGCGGGGTCGGCTCCGGCCCGAACGTCCATTGTCGGGTCGGCTTCGGTCTGTGGGGCGGCTTGAGGTGGGGCGTTGTCGTGCCCTGCCGCGGCGCCTTGAGCTCGGGCTTGGGTCAGGAGTTCTTGGGTAAAGGCTGGGTCGCAGATGATGCCGACAGCCTCGGCTCGGCGGTGCTGGACGGGGCGGGTGTCACCGAAGGTCTTCAACGCCTCGGCGATCGCGGCGATGGCCGCGTTGTACCGATTCACCCCGCCGGCCGCGGCCTTGATGTAGATCGTCTTGTTGCCGTGCCCGTCCCCGCGCCCGACGAACACGCCACGCTCGGCGGCTGCTTCCGCGGCGTCGGTTTCAGCGAGCCCCGGATCGGCCTGCTTCTTGGCTGCGGCCACGATCTTGTCCAGCCGGTACGGCGAGATCGTGTCCACGACCGGCGCCACCCGCCGGTCCACATACGCCGCCCCCTGCAGGTCCAGCTTCCCGCAGCACCGCACGATCTGACAGGCCTTCCACGCAGTCGCCTCACCAGCCTGAACCTGCGCCCAGATCCGTGGGAACCGATGCCGCAACGCCAGGCCATCGGCGATGATCTGACGCCCCACACCAGGAGAGACACCGACCACGACACCGAACTCCGCCACCGCGAACTCCGCAATCTCCGGGCAACCCTCACCACCCAGCACCACCGCACGCTCCCGCCCACCACCCACCCGCCGACCCGGCCGCACCCCACACACCGCGGGATGAAACCGGTCAGCGTAGACCTGGGCACACTCCAGCACCCGCGCGTCGGCCCGGCTCGCCACCGCACGGCACTCAGCCGCGGCCTCCAGCAGGTCGCGGGTCGGCAACCCACCCAGATCATTTTCGAACATGCGTTCGATTCTATCGAATGTATGACGATTCGCCAAATCCACCGAACCCACGAAATCCCATGCCTGCAAGGCGAAACGGCGAACTACCTATCGTTCCGAGCGGCCGATTCCCAGGCGGGAATTGCCCAGGCGGACGGCGCTCGCGACGATCGGCGGTATGGACTTGGATGCGAAGGTCGGCGTGTTGCTGCCGACGGTGAAAGCGCAGTGGACGGCGGGCGACGAGCCGCGGCAGGTGGTGCGGCTGGCGGTCGCGGCCGAGGAGCTGGGGTACGACTCGGTGTGGGCCAACGACTCGGTGCTGACACCGCGGATCGAGGCGCTGACGGTGCTGACCGCAGCGGCTGCGACCACCGAACGCGTGACGATCGGTACGGCAACGTTGATGCCGGTCACCCGACGTCCCGTGAACGCGGCGCACAGCCTGGCGTCGCTCGACCTGCTGTCAGGCGGCCGGCTGGTGGTCGGCGTCGGTGCGGGATTCCCCGGGCGCTTCGGCGTACCGCTGCACCGGTTGTCGGAGGTGCCGTGGGAGCGCAGGTTCGCGCGGCTCGACGAGACGGTCGCGCTCTGGCGGCGGCTGTGGAGTGCGGACGAGCCGGTGACGTTCCACGGCGACGTACTGCGGCTGGACGACGTACCGCCGACGATCAGGCCGCACACCGCGGGCGGACCGCCGATCTGGCTCGGCGGATCGACCCCGGCCGCGCTGGAACGGACCGGCCGGCTGTACGACGGCTGGCTGCCCTATCCCCCACGCGCCGACGACTACGCCACCGGCCTGAAGGTCGTGCAACAGTCCGGCCGCGCCGTCACGCCCGCGCTGTTCGTCTCGGTCGCGATCACCAACTCACTGGCCGAAGGCGAGGACCGCCTCCGCGGCTACGCCCGCACCAATTACGGCATGGACCTCGAAGACCTCCGCAAGATCCAGGCGGTCGTCGCCGGCCCCCCGTCCCACGTCACCGAACACCTCCGGGCGTACGTCGAAGCCGGCACCACGCACCTCGTCTGCAGGCTCGCCGCCGCGGGCCTCGACGATTACCGCCGCCAACTCGAACTCCTCGCGGCTACTGTCAACACATGAGCGAACTTGTCGTGGATGCGCCGATCGTCGCGGTGACCGTGTATCCGGATCGGGCGCGGGTCACCCGGCGTGGGCGGGTGGTGGTGCCGGCCGGGGACCAGACTGTGTACGTCGAGCCGCTGCCGCTGTTGCTGCAGGACGACTCGGTCCGCGTGTCCGGGCGCGGGCCGGCGACCGTACTCGGGGTGGACGTGGCGACTCAGCACCATCCGCAAGCTCCGGACGAGACAGTCGCCGAGCTCGAGCGGCAGCGGCGTGCGGCGCAGGACGAGATCGCTGCGCTGACCGACGCGGACGACGTACAGGTCCAGTTGGAGACGTTCCTCGCGCAGCTGGCCAAGCGGGCCGGCGGAAGTTTCGCGCGGGCGCTGGCGGCGGGCGACTCGACCGCCGAGCTCGGCGGGTTCACCGAGTCGCTCGCAAGCCGACTGGCCGGCGTACGGGCGACCCGCCGGGAGCTGACCGCGCAGCGCCGGGACGTCGACGACCGTCTCGCCGCGATCGGCCGGCAGCTCGCCGCGCTCTCGGAGAAACGCACACCCGACCGGCGGTCCGCGGCCGTCACGCTCGAGGCCGAGTCCGAGGCGGAGGTCGAGATCGAGCTCTCGTACGTCGTGCCCGCGGCCGGCTGGTCCAGCTCGTACGACGTCCGTCTGCGGGGCGATCGGCTGACGCTCAACTGGTACGGCGTGATCACGCAGGCCACCGGCGAGGACTGGCCGGAGTGCGAGCTCACCCTGTCGACGGCCCGACCGACCGTGACGGCGAAGGTCCCCGAGCTCGATCCCTGGTACCTCGACCGCTTCCACCCGCCGGTGCCTGTCGCCGCCGCCCCGATGATGCGCGGCGCGGCCCGGACGGACGCGTTCGCCGAGACTCTCCAGTCGGCCGCGCCCGCCTTCGTGGAGCAACAAGCGATCGTCGAGCAGGGCGTGACGGCGGCCAGCTACACCCCGCCGCGCCCCGTCGCCGTGCCCGCGGACGGCGCGACCCACCGCGCGACCATCGCCGCGATCGACCTCGACGCCGAGCTGGACTACATCACGGCCCCGGTGCGATCCACCGATGTCCATCTGCGGGCCACCGTGGTGAACTCGTCCGTCCACACGCTCCCGGCCGGGAAGGCCGCGGTCTTCCACGACGCGGACTTCGTCGGCTCGGCCGCGCTGCCGCTGTGGGCGCCCGGTGAGGACGTCGAACTCGCACTCGGCCTCGACGACCGCATCCGGGTGGAGCGGAAGATGGTCCGGCGCGGCGCGACGAAGGCGACGCTCGGATCGACGCGCCGACGGCAGGTCGACTACGAGACGAAGATCGAGAACCACACCCCACATGCCGCCCGAATCACGGTGCTCGACCAGTTCCCGGTCGCCCGCGACCACGAGATCACCGTCAAACAGCTGACCGCCGACCCCGAACCGTCGGAGACCACGGACCTCGGCGTCGTCACCTGGAAACTCGACCTCGGGCCCGGCGCGGAAACCGTCGTCAAGTTCGCGTTCCGGGTCGACACCGGCAAGTCGGTGGACCTGGCCGGGTGGCGCGAGTGATCAGCTGATCTCCAGGTTCGCCATCATCCCCATGTCCTCGTGCTCGGCGTTGTGACAGTGGAAGAGGTAGCGGCCGCGGTACCCGTCGAAGCGGGTGATGATCTCAGCGGACTCCCCCGGACGCAGCGACACGGTGTCCTTGAGACCTGCGTCGGACGGGAGGGGTTCGCGGCCGCCGCGGGACAGGATCCGGAAGCCGGCCAGGTGCAGGTGGACGGGATGGTGGACGTCGGCAACCAACCGCCAGAGCTCCACGTCGCCGAGCCGGGTCGTGACGTCGGTCCGGTCCGGCGCGAACGGCCTGCCGCCGATCAGCCAGCCGTGGCCGTCGCCCATCTGCCCGGCGCGGAACGCGAAGTCCCGCGTCCGGACGGCCTCCGATCGCTGCCAACGCGGCAGGTCGTCGGACAGCACGTCCGGGATCCGGCTGGGGTCGGCCGCCTTCCGTACGACGTGGAACGCCAGCACGTCACGGGTCTGGCCGGTGCCCGCGCGGTTCACAATCCGGACCCGGCTGCCGACGGCGACCCGGCCGAAGTCGGCAATCACGTCGTACCGCTCGGCCGGGGCGATGGGCAGGTGGCGAAGCGTCACCGGGGTGCTGAGCAGGCCTTGGTCGGCGCCGATCTGGACCAGGTCGAGCCGCCGCCCGTCGTCGAGGACCGCTTCGAGGTCGTAGTGCCGCGCGTTCGACGCGTTCAGGATCCGCAGCCGGTACCGCGCCGCATCGATCTCGTGCACCGGCCAGGGCGCGCCGTTCACCAGGACGACATCGCCCAGAACACCTGCCAGATAACGCTCCTCGACACCGGGTCGCATCGTCAACGACGGGTCGATCGATGGATACGCCAACGAACCGTCGGCGGCGAACGCCCGGTCCGCGATCAGCAACGGCAGCTCGCGCGCCCCTGACGGCAGACCGAGAGACTCCTCGGCGTCGTCGCGGACGAGGTGCATCCCGACGAGGCCGCGCCAGACGGCCGGCGCGGTGAAGTCCATCCGGTGATCGTGGTACCAGAGCAGCGTCGGCCGCTGATCCAGCGGGAACGTGTACTCCCGCGTGACGTTGCTCGTCACCGCCCGCGGATCGTGCATGCCGTGGGCGTGGTGCTCCCAACCGGACGGCAGCACGAGGTCGGTCGGATACCCGTCGGACTCCGCCGGCGTCCGCCCGCCGTGCAGGTGGACCACCGTCGGCACCGGCAACTCGTTGCGGTGGGCAACCGTGATCGCGTGCCCTCGCCTCGACTCGATCGTCGGCCCGGGAAACGTGCCGCCGTACGTCCACAACCGGGTCGGCACGCCGGGCAGGATCTCCGCGGTGACCTCCCGCTGCACGATCTCGTACCGATCGGCACCGGACAGCACCGGCGGCAACGGCAACGGCACCTGGAACGCGGGCGGCAACGGTATGGCGCTGCGCAGCTCGGCCCCCGTCGACGCCGGGCGCCGCGACAGTGCGGCCGCGCTCGACAACCCGCCCGCGGCGACCAGCCCGAGCGCGCCACCGATGCCCAGCACCTGACGCCTGCTCATCCGCTCACGCATGCGTGGCCTCCCGCCAGACGGCGATGAACAACACGACCACCGCGGCGACGGTCAGCACGCCCAACGGAAGGTGCAGCCACAGCGCACCGTCCTGTCCGGCGAAGTACTGCACTGTCTCGGCCGCCACCACTCCGAGCGACGCGAAGAACGGCCAGACCCGCCGGAGCCGCGCCCAGACCACCGCTGCGGCGATCACCTGCAGACAGCCGATCGACGTGACGATGTCCGCGCCGACCGCGTGCAGGCGCAACCCGTCGAAGTCGCCGCTCAGATAGACGCCGGCGAACACCGGCTGACCGACGATCGCTACCAGATGCGCGCTCACGAGCCCGCGCAGAGCCCAACCACTGACCATGCCGCGACACTATGATTCACGCGTTATGAGCGTCCAAGACCAATATCGCTATCTCGTGATGACGGAAGGGTCATGATGGACCTGACCATGCTCCGCCAGTTCGCGGTCGTCGCCCGGCTCGAGCACCTCAGCCGCGCGGCCGACGAGCTCCACGTCGCCCAGCCGTCACTGAGCCGCACGATCGCCCGGCTGGAGAACGAACTCGGTACGCCGTTGTTCGACCGCACCGCCCGGCTCCGGCTCAATCCGGCCGGCGCACTGTTCCGCGGGTACGTCGAGCGCGCGCTCGGTGAACTCGACGCCGGCCGCCGCGCGGTCGCGGAGGCGACCGCGCAGGGTTCGGGCAGCGTGCGGCTCGCGGCGGAGACCTTCCTCGCGCTCACCGAGCCCATAGCAACCTTCAAGCGCGAACACCCGTCCGTCGAGATCGAACTTCAGCAGATGTCCGCGGTGGACATGCCGCGCGCGTTGCGTGCCCAGGACGTCGACTTCTGCGTCGCGTCCCAGCCGGTGCCGAACGCCGGCCTGCAGTCGGCGGTGCTGCTCGACGAGGCCGTGCTCGTGGTGACGCCACTCGACCATCCGCTGGCGAGCCGTCCGTCGGTGACGGTCGCGGACCTCGTCGACGTGCCGTTCGTCATCGCCCGCAAGGGGCACTGGCAACGCCGCCTGCTCGACCGGATGTTCGCCGAGACCGGAGCGACTCCGCGGATCGTGTGCGAGAGCGACGAGGCGGCCGCGATCCAGGAGCTGATCCGCTCGGGTCTCGGCATCGGCTTCAACCCGGTGTTCGCCCGTCGCGCGATCCCCAGCTACCCGGTCGCGGCCGTACCGGTCGACCACCCGGAGTGCCGCCGTACGCTCACCCTGCTCTGGAATGCCGACGCGCACCTGTCCGCCGCGGCCGGACTCCTGCGCGCCGCGATCACCGGCTGGGACTGGGACTCAGAGTGAGCCCGACAGCCACGACCAGGCGACCTCGAACTTCTTCTCCAGCCGGGACCGGACCGCGTCCGCGACCAGTTGCTCGAGGCGCGCACCGACGACCGGGACCGACGCCGTCACCCGCAGGTCGAACGCCTGCGTCGTCCCGCGGCCTTCCGGCACGATCCGCGTCGTGCCGGTCAGTTTCACCGGCACCCCGGTCACCGCTCCGTCGACGTCGGCCTGTCGTGCCCCGTCGATGTCGGGCCGGTGCCAGATCTTCGACTGCTCCAACTGCAAGCTGGTCCCGATGAACCTCCGGGCCACCACCGGTACGTCCGACAGTTGCGTCTGCCAGTGGAACTGCACCGCCAGGTCGTCGCCGTCGTCGCCCACCACCACGTCGTACGACTGTGCCCGGAGCCGCTGGAACACCTGCTCCTGGAACGTGATGTCGGTGATCATCGCGAAGACCTCCTCCGGAGAGGCGTCGTACGACGTGGCGAGAGACAGATCCATGCGCCCATCTTGCACCGCCGGCGACCGACCGGTCAGCGCCCCTGCAGCTACCGGCCGCCCGCGCCGTCGGCAACTGTGCGGACAGGTGGTGACACGGTGAGCGACATTCGGTAACCTTTTCGTGATGTTCACGGCGTAGCTGACTGAGAACGGGGCTTAGGAAGCGCATGGCCATCAACCACTTCGCACCGGGCGGTGCGTAACCGGCACATGTCCACACACACCGCCGCAGTATCCAACGATGCCGACGACGAGGACGAACTGATCAGGCTCGCGCAAGCGGGCGACGGAGCAGCCTTCGGGCGGCTCTACGATCGGTACCTGCCGTCGATCTACCGCTACACCTACTCCAAGACCTCGTCGCGCAGTGCGGCCGAGGATCTGACCAGCGAGACGTTCCTGCGGGCGTTCCGCGCGATCGCCCGCCGGCCGCGGGCGCACCTGAACTTCGCGGCCTGGCTGGTGACCATCGCCCGGAACGTGGTGATCGACCATCACCGCTCCGGCTGGAGCCGGCTGGCGATCGTCACCGACGAGGTCGACCCGCAGATCGACGACGCCATCGGGCCCGAGCAGGCCGCGCTGGCGTCGGTGAGCGAGGCGTCGCTG
Source organism: Kribbella sp. NPDC004138 (assembly GCF_053603655.1). Lineage (NCBI taxonomy): Bacteria > Bacillati > Actinomycetota > Actinomycetes > Propionibacteriales > Kribbellaceae > Kribbella > Kribbella sp. NPDC004138. Next base: position 207,637 of record NZ_JBSGFZ010000011.1, on the reverse strand, counting down.
CGCGGCGCGCTCACCCACCTGCCCGACGACCAGCGCGAGTGCCTGCTGCTGCGGTTCTTCGCCGGCCTGTCGATCAGCGAGACCGCGGCCGCGATGGACCGCACCGACGGCGCGGTCAAACAACTGCAGTTCCGCGCCACGAACCGGCTGCGGCGCCTGCTGCAGGAAGGGTGATCACGGCATTTCAGGCGTGGTGGCGAGCTCGATCAGGCGTTCGGCGACCTCGGCGCAGCGTTCCTCGGCGCGGCCGCGGGCCGAGCCGGTGAAGCGCAGCCGCGCGGTGGCGGTCAGCGGATCGGCGCGGACCTCGATCAGCGCCCCGCCGGGCCGCGGCTGGACGTTCACCGAGATGCGGACCCAGCCGCCCAGACCGCTGCGCAGCCGGACGACCAGCTCGTGATCGGGCCGCCAGGTCTCGACGATCGCGACGACCAGCTGCCGGTTGTGGGCGTGGCGTGCGCGCGGCGCGCGGCCGTCGTCCCGCTGGATGACGCTGCCGGCCTGCGGCCAGTTCGCCGCGGCGCGGAGCTCCGGCGGTACGGCGATCATCCAGTCCGCGAACGTTGCCGGGTCACGGATCACGGTCATGACGGCGTCGACGTCGACGGCGCCGAACCGCCAGGCCATCACCATCGAATCCGCTTCCCCAGTCCACTTCGCGTGCGTACTCCCGTGTCTACCAGTACGCAGCGTCACCGGGACCCGCGCAGCGCTGTAGCGGACGTCACATCGACGGCGAACTTTTCTCCCGCGGCCGGACTCCAAGACGGTACGACGGAGGCTGGGGTGCCTCCGCGTGAAGGGGAGGGACGATCCAGATGTTTCGAATGACCGTAGGTCTGGCCTCGGCCGGCGTGCTCGCGCTGGGCCTGGGAGCGGCCATGATGCCGCAGGCGCAGGCCCGTCCGGCCGGACAGTCCGCAGCCGCCGGCACGACGGCGACCACCGCGGCGTGTTCGCTGCGGCTCGGCTCGGTGACGTCGACCGGCGCGTTCACCAGCAGGATGATCAACGCCACCGCGCCGATCACGATCGGCGGCGTCCGCGGCACCGCCGGCGTGTTCGGGGCGAACCAGGTCCAGAAGATCAGCACGTTCACCGGCACGCCGGTCGGCACCAACGGCGAGGCGCGGACCGGCCTCACCGTGATGGGCGGCGCGCTGTACTCCAGCTCGTTCGTCGTCGACGGCCAGAGCCAGCTCGACCCGCACTACCCGCACAACAACCTCCGGATCGGCGGCGGCTGGTCCAACTACCGCTGGATCGAGCAGTCGATCCTGCAGCCGTCGGACGCCGGACAGCCGGCCCGCAAGCTGCTGTACGGCCAGCGCACCGACGGCACCACGCACCGCTGGATCTCGGACGGCTCCGCCTGGCGCGTCAATGCCGGCGCCGGCGGACTCAGCACCGTCAAGGGCATCGCGCTGATCGGCCGCACCGCGACCTCGGAGACGTTCCTGGCCAACACCCGCACCGGCACGCTGGTCACGGTCACCTGGCCGACGAAGTACATGTCCGGCCCGACCAGCCGGGTCGTCCGCGGCTCCACCTGGCAGGGCTTCGAGCAGCTGATCGCGACCAAGTGCGGCGCGACCGGCACGCTGCTGCTCGGCATCGACCGGGACACCAGATCCGGCTACCTGTACGCCGTTGGTCACGCCAACGGAACGAGCACCGTCATCAAGAGTCTGGGCAAGGTCCCGCTGACCTTCTCCGACCCGCAGTACTTCCGGATCGCCCCGAAGTACGACGTCCTCAACGGCGGCTGACCTCGCACCCGAACGCCGCCCTCCGGCTCCGGCCGGTGGGCGGCGTTCCCGTGGACCGCTGAGCCGGCCGGTGGCGGCGGCAGCTATGCTGGTGCGAGTTCGACCGGCGGTGGGGCTCGCCGGATCCAACTGTCGCCGTCCGGCGGCCAACAGTCCCTACCCGAGGAACCTCGTGGCGCCGCGCCGCGAGGTCGATTCCGGTAGGAGGACTGTCTGTGCAGCAGCACCCCGTCAACCCCTTGCCCAAGGGGCCGGTCGACCCTGACGTCGACCTGCGGATCGACGGCCGCGCCGGGCGCGCGCACGACCCGCTGGTCCTCGGCGCGATCGCGGCCGGCGGAGCGATCGGCGCGTCGGCCCGGTACCTGATCGGGCTCGGCTGGCCGACGCCGACGGGCGGGTTCCCGATCAGCACGCTGATCATCAACGTGGTCGGCTGCGGCCTGATCGGGATCCTGATGGTGCTGGTGTCCGACGTCTTCACCCGGCAACGCCTGCTGCGCCCGTTCCTCGGCACGGGCGTCCTCGGCGGTTTCACCACGTTCTCGACGTACGCCGTCGACATCCAGCGACTCGTCACGGTCGGCCACGCCGCGAACGCGCTGCTCTACCTCACGGTGACGGTCGCCGGCGCGCTGCTTGCGGTGTGGGCGACCGTGTCCGCGACCCGGGCGCTGATCACCTGGAGGACCCGATGACGCGGCTGCTGCTCGTGATCGCCGGCGGCCTGGTCGGCGCACCGCTGCGGTACGTCGCCGACCGTGCTGTCCAGGCCCGGCACGACTCGCTGTTCCCGTGGGGCACGTTCAGCGTGAACGTCCTCGGATCCCTCGTCCTGGGTTTCCTGACCGGCGCGGCGGCGGCCCTCCCCCACGACCTCCAACTGCTCGTCGGCACCGGCTTCTGCGGCGCGCTGACGACGTACTCGACGTTCTCCTACGAGACCATCCGCCTCTACGAGGACCGGGCGCGGTTCCTCGCGATCGCCAACGTGACCGCGAGCATCGTCGCCGGCCTCGGCAGCGTGTTCCTGGGCGTGGCCGTCAGCGAAGCGATCTGGGGTTAGCGGTCCCGGGTCGCGATCCCCGGGTAGTCCACCACCAACCCGGACGCGTCGAACACCAACTCGCACTCGAAGTCGAACGTCGCGGACTCGTAGTGGAAGACGTGCCGATCCGGGGCCGAGCTGGTGAGTGTGTAGCGCTGCTCGAGCCGCACGACGCTCAGGTCGTCGGCCCGGACGAACGCGGCCGGTACGTCGAACGTCGCGCCGGGGACGAACGCGAGCCGGTGGACGGGCAGCGTGTTCGTGACCGCCGAGGACTCGAAGTCCACGTCCCGGCAGCCGTCGAGATCCAGCCGGGCGACACCGTCGACGCTCCAGCGGTCCTCCGCCGAGCGGGTCAGCACGACTTGGTGATCACCGGTCACGGTCGAGTTCGCCGCGTGCACGGACTCGGTCGCCCAATCCGCGCCGACGGTGATCTCGTACCCGACGGACCAGGTCGAGTCGTCCTCGCGAGCCGACGTCCGGCCGCGCAACCGGCCTGGCTCCGCGAACAGCACCTCGAAACCGACCCGGGCGTCACGGTGCGTCCACGAGGCGGCGGCGGGCAGGGCGCGCAGGTCCATGTCCAGACTTTATCGGGACATGATGAACTAATCCGGTGACTGTCCTCACCGGCACGGTGCGCCTCGCTGTCCGAGGCCTGGAGTGATGCTCGACCGGTCCGAGTCCGCGCTGGGAATCGTCCTCCGATCACGGTTCTACCGTTCGGCGTTCCTGTCCCTGCTGATCGCCGGTGTCGGTCTCTCGGCCGCGACTCCGCAACTGACGCTCTTCCTGGTGCGGGAACTGCACACACCGCTGCCTGTCGCCGGTCTGTACTACGTGACGAACCTCGCCGCTCCGGTCGCCGGGTTCCTGGTCGGGCGATGGTCGGACCGCACTCGGGACCGGCTGCTGTGGTTCCGGATCTGCTCGGTGGTCGGCGCGCTCGGCTGGGCCGCGATGGCGTCGGCGACGGCGGTCTGGATGCCGTTCGTGATCAGTGCGCTCGCGTTGAGCGTGGCCGGCGGCTCGATGGCACAGCTGTTCGCGGCCTGCCGTGACGAGTTGAGCCGGCACCCGACCAGGGCCGAGAACCGGGTCGTCGCGACGGTCCGGATGGCGTTCACCACCGGCTGGATCCTGGGGCCGGTGTTCGGCAGCTGGTTCGGCGGCGTCTTCGGCCTGCGTACGTTGCTGATGGCAACAGCTGTCTGCGTGTTCGCGCAGCTGATCCCGCTCGGCCGGCAACGCGTCGAGCGGTACGACGGCCCCGGCGCGGACGCACCGTCCGAGCGCCGGCGGATCGACCACATGATGCCGCTGCTGGCCTTCACCGCGGTCTGTGTGCTGGCGATGACCGGCGACACCATCAAGTTCGGGTACCTGCCGATCTACATGGCCGAGCAGTTGCACGTGTCGGACTCGGTGCGGGGCGCGGTCATCGGCATCCAGCCACTGCTCGAGCTCCTGCTGCTGCCCGTCGTGGCGCGGCTCGCCGACCGGTACGGCGCGATTCGGGCCATGACGGCGGGCGCCGTCCTCGGACTGGCCGGGAACCTCGCCTACGCCCTCAGTACGTCGGTCGTCGGCTTGTTCGTCGGCCAGGCGCTGACCGCCGGGTTGTGGGCGTGTGTCGGCGCCCTCGGCGTCTCGATCGCCCAACGGCTGTACCCCGAGGGCGTGGGGACCGCGTCCGGAATCTTCCTGAGCGCGATCCCCCTCGGCTCCGCGATCGGCGGGACCATCGGCGGCGTCGGCGTGGCCGCGATCGGCCTGCCGCACGTGTTCTTCATCCCGGCCTGCCTGACCGCCCTGGCGATCGTCGCCTTCATCGCCCTCGGCAACCGTGAGGAGAGCTGACCGTCAATCCTTGAAGGCGTCCTTGACCTTCTCGCCGGCCTGCTTCAGATTCGCCTTCGACTTCTCGGCCTGCCCTTTGGCCTGCAGGTCGCGGTTGTCGGTGGCGTCGCCGGTCGCTTCCTTGGCCTTGCCCTTGGCGGCCTCGGCCGCGTTCTCGAGCTTGTCCTTGTTGCTCATCGTCGTCTCCCCTTCCTTGCGTACCAGCAGCCGGTACCCGCGCCGTACCCCCGCGAATCACACGAGATACCGATCCCCCGGGCGCACGATCCGCAGCCAGCGGCAGCCGTACGGCGCGAGGTCGAGCGACAACACGCCGTCGTCACCGAGGCTCTGCGTACCGGTGGCGAGCAGGTCGACCGCCCGCAGGCCCAGGCCGTTGCCCGCGACGGCCAGGTCGACCCGGGCGGCGTCCGGCGCGAAGTTGTGCACGGCAACGATCGTGCCGTCCTCGTGGTCCGAGCGGTGGGCGAACACCGACCGCACGCCGCTGTCGAGGATCGTGCACGTGCCCCAGGACAACTCGGGAGACTCGCGGTACCGCTGGATCAGGAGCTTCATCCAGCTGAACAGCGAGTCGGGATCGCGCCGCTGGGCCGCGACGTTCACCTTGTCCGGGCCGAGCTCGCCTTCGACCATCGGCGCCGGCAACTGCGACGGGTCGGCGGTCGAGAACCCGCCGTTGGCGTCGGCCGTCCACTGCATCGGCGTCCGGACCGCGTGCCGATCCTCGGCGGCGAGGTTCTCCCCCATGCCGATCTCCTCGCCGTAGAACAGCACCGGCGTACCAGGTAGCGAGAACAACAGGCTGTAGACCATCCGGAGGCGGTCCTGGTCGTTGTCCAGCATCGGCGGCAGCCGGCGCCGCAGCCCGCGGCCGTAGAGCTGCATGTTCTCGTCCGGGCCGAACGTGTCGAACACTTCCTGCCGCTCGGCGCCGGACAGCTTGTCGAGGGTCAGCTCGTCGTGGTTGCGGACGAACGTTCCCCACTGCGCTTCCTCCGGCGGATCGGGCCGCTCCCGCAGCGCCTTCACCAGCTCGGCCGGGTCGTTGCGGGCCAGCGACAGGTAGAGCCGCTGCATGCCGATGAAGTCGAAACACATCGTCAGCTCGTCGCCGTCCTCGTCGCCGAAGAACCGCCGTACGTCGGGATACGGCAGGTTGACCTCGCCGAGCAGCATCGACTGCCCGTGCCGGCGATGCAGGAACGCACACAGGTCCCGGAGCAAGTCGTGCGGATCCGGCAACCCGGCCGCGTCCTCGGCACCGGCTGTGTCGAGCAGGAACGGCACCGCGTCCACCCGGAACCCGGACAGCCCCAGCTCCGACCAGAAGCCGACCACCCGCTCGATCTCCTCGCGCACCTCGCGATTCGCGATGTCGAGATCCGGCTGGAACTTCCGGAACCGGTGCAGGTAGTACTGTCCCGCCTCCTCGTCGTACTGCCAGAGGCTGGTCTCCTGGCCGGGGAACACGATGCCCTTGTCCGCGTCCGGCGGCGGCTCGTCGCGCCAGACGTACCAGCCGCGGTACGGCGACTCGCGCGACGCCCGCGCGCTGCGGAACCACGGGTGCTGGTCCGAGGTGTGGTTGACGACCAGATCGGCGATCACCCGGATGCCGCGGTCCTGCGCCAGCGTGATCAGCTCGACCAGGTCGCCGTGGGTCCCGAGCCGCGGGTCGACGCCGTAGAAGTCGCTGATGTCGTAGCCGTCGTCGCGATCCGGCGTCGGGTAGAACGGCATCAGCCACAGGCAGGTGACCCCGAGTTCGGCCAGGTGGTCGATCCGTTGGCACACCCCGCGCAGGTCACCCCGCCCGTCGCCGTCGGTGTCGAAGAAGGTCTCGACGTCGAGGCAGTAGATCACCGCGTTCTTCCACCAGACGTCGGCGGTTTCCGTCAGGCGCATGCCCCGCCGGTACCCGGCGCCCGGCGGCGTACACGCCCACCGCGGCAGGTGTCCGTTCCCGCTCTGTCCATCTCAGGTCTAGGCGGAAGTGGCCGGTTCCTGCCATCCTCGTCTCGTTCCTTTCCGCCCTGAATTAAGTTTCGAAGGAGCGATCGATGCAGGATTCCGCCCCACCCCGCCGCGGCGTGCGCAGGACGCTCGGCGTCGTCCTCGGCACCCTCGCGCTGACGGTCACCTCGGCCGCGCTGGCCTACGCCGCCCCGCCGCCGCACCTGCCGCAGAACGCCGGCGGCTACGAGCAGTCGTTCTCACCGGCGTACGACTACGACACCGACGGCTGCTACGCGGTCCCCGCGATCGGCGCCGACGGCACCCTCAACCCCGGCCTCAACCCGACCGGCGCGGTGAACGGCAACTGCCGTGACCAGTCCGACCTCGACAACTCGCAGACCTACGCCCGCTCGAAGTGCAACAACGGCTGGTGCGCGATCGTGTACGCCAGCTACTTCGAGAAGGACCAGGCGGTCCCCGGCAGCAGCCTCGGCGGGCACCGGCACGACTGGGAGCACGTGATCTCCTGGGTGAACCAGTCCACCAACCAGGTCGAGTACGTGACCACGACGCAGCACTCGAGCCAGGTCACCTACAGCCGCTCGCAGGTCCGGTTCGACGGCTCGCACCCGAAGGTCGTTTACCACAAGGACGGCGCGAGCACGCACTTCTTCCGGCTCGCCAACAGCAACGACGAACCGCCGGAGAACCACTACCACGACTGGCGGTACCCGCCGCTCGTCGACTGGAACGGCTACCCCAGCACGGCGCTGCGGGACACGCTGATGACCGCCGACTTCGGCTCGGCGACGATCAAGATCACCGACAAGGACGACCGGTTCCGCAATCTGCTGAACGCTTCCAAGCCGTCCGGGATCCCGTTCGACCCCTGGGCCTGACCGTCCGGCCGGCGTGCGCGCTCAGTCCCGGGCGCGCACGCCCCCGGTCAGCGACTCCGCGATCAGGTCGATCATCGCGGCATGCCGTTTGACGGCCGTGTCGGCCTGCCCGAGCGCGACCGTGTCCAGGAAGACCCGGGAGACCACCAGCTCCGCGGCCGTCTGCACCCGATCCCGGTCCGCCACGACGTCGTCGGCACCGGCCAGGACATCGGCGACGGTCTCGGTCGCCTCGGCGAACAGCTCGGCCGCCCGGGACGCGATCTCCGGCCGCCCCTGCGCCTCACGGAACACGATGATCCGCGCGGCGCGGTCGTTCTCCAGCTCCTCGGCCATCGCGGCGACCATCGCACGCAAGCGCCGCCGTACGGTCCGGCCGCGGGCAGCGGACCGCAGCACCTCGCTCGGCGCCGGGCGCTCCTGGACCACCGCGAGCAGCAGGTCGAGCTTGGTCGCGAAGTGGTAGAACACCAGCCCCGACGGTATGCCGGCCTCGGCGGCGATCCGGGCCGTCGAGGTCGCATCGTACCCGTGCTCGGCGAACAGCCGCTCGGCGGTCTCGATGATCAGCTGCCGCTTCGACGGCCGCCCTGGGTGGCGGCCCGGGTGGCGTGTGGTGTGGCGCGCGTGCGCGTGCGTGGTCATGAGCCTGCTGGTTGGGCCGCGGGCCAGACCTCGCCTTTCCGCTCGGCAGCGAGCACGGCGGCCCGCTTCAGGGACTTGAAGACGTAGTCCGGCACCCGCAGCCCGTGGCGGTGTGCCCACATCAGCTCGTGTTCGGCGCGCCCGACCTGCCGCGCGTACTCCCGCAGCTCCCCTTCGCCGCCGTCAGTCATCCTCAGCGCGTCCATCACGTCTCCGAAATCGGCCACCTGTCGCTTGTTGTAGGCACCGACTACTTCGAACGTACGCTTCCGCAGCCCGCGCGTCAGCCATTTCTGCCAGCCCGACAACTGGTCCCACAGCTGCTGCGCGGCCATCTGGTAGTACGCGAAGTGTCCCGGCTCCTGGCGGCGGATCGGCGCGATCACGGTGGCCGCGACGGCACGCTCGCCGAGCTCGACGAGCCCGGCGTGCAGCTTGTTGTAGGCAAGGACCGCGGACCGCTCGGTGGCCAGCCCCGTCAGGTAGTAGAGCATCCGGCTGATGTCCTGCACCCCCGGCACCCGGCCGAGCGCGCCGAGGAACTTCAGGCTGAACGAGACGTCGGTCAGGTTCGGGACATGCGGGTTCACGCCGAGCAGATCCTGCAGCTTGTCGAGGATCTGCCCGTGGCGGGTCTCCTGCGGCATCCAGACGTCGGCGTAGAAGTGCTGGTCGACCTCGGGCGGATCGGGCAGCAGAATGTTCAGCTCGAGCACGTTGCGCTCGACCTCGAGCTCGACCCGGGTCATGTAGGCCAGCACGGACCCGAACCGCTCGGCCAGCAGGCCGGGCTTCTTCATCGAGTAGTCCACGCTGCCGAGCGGAATCGGCGGGTGCTCCTCGCCCAGCCGGTCGACGTGATCGGCGAGCCGGGAGTCCTCCCGCCGGCGACCTCGCCGGCGCGCAACGGTCAGATCGCTCAACGACATAAGGCGGCACCTCGCTCATCCGTCGGGGATGCCAACGTGATCCCCCAAGGCAAGGCTAACAAAGTAACTGACTGATCAGTCAGTCAGAGCAGCATCCGGTTCTGTGAGCCCGGCAACACGACGGCGGGCGGCGGTCCAGGGGACCACCGCCCGCCGAAGGCGTTGTATTACTGGGCAATCTATTCCGAGCTACTTGGCGAGGCTGTAGCGGATCGTGTCGTTGCGGAGCACGTCGCCGTTCACCTTGACGATGCGGACGACGTGTTGCGCGTTCCGCAGACCGGTCGCGGTGAACACCGTCCGGTTCGTCACCCGGGTGTCGTTGTGCAGGTTCACCCGGCGGACCAGCTTGCCGTCGACGTACACGTCCGCGTCACCCTGGTCCGGGGCGAGCGCCGTACTCCACTCCACACCGGTGCCGGTGAAGGTCAGGCTGACCGCCGCACCGTCGGCCTTGGCGGCGTGGATGTCGTCGCGGTAGTCGCCGCGGAACCGGACGTCGAGCGCCGCACTGCCGACCGGCAGCGTCGCCAGGTACGCCTTGCCGATCGTCACCGCGTTCCCGTTGACGGTGTAGTCGGTCCCCTTCACCAGGTCCTTGCCCGCGTTGGCGATGCCGTCCAGTTCGCCCGGGTCGCGCCCGAGCTGGACGCTGACGTCGGCCGGCGCGAACTTGTCGAACGTCGCGGTGTCCGGGGTGAGCAGGCTCTCCTGCCGGATGTTCAGCTTGTCGAGCAGCATGAACTGGCCGGACTTCTTCACGCCGCGGATCGTGTGGCTGCCGTTCGGCAGGTCCGAGATGCTGTACACGACCTGCTGGGGTTTGTTGTGCCCTTGGGCCGGGTCCAGGTACGTGCTCACGGTCTGCTTGAACTCGCCGTCGATGTAGATGTCGACGTCGCCCTGCCCCGGATCGGTCTCGGTGACGTAGTCGACGCCGTTGCCGACGAAGCTGTACGAGAACGAGTCGCCGTTCCCCTCCGTCCACTGCACGTCGTCCTGGTAGTCCCCGAGTCCGCGACCGCCGCTGTAGTTCCAGTTGCCGGTGTAGACGATCTGCGAGTTGTTGTTGTTGATCTCGACCGTCCGGGTGCCGACATCCGCGGTGGTGGTCGCCTGCGACTCGGAGTCGGCCGTCGGTGCCAGCTTCTTCTCCAGCGCACCTTCCGGCGCAGCCGCGCGCGGGGCGGCGGCGGACGAGTCCGACACGTTGACGGTCAGGGCCTGCGAGACCGCGGGGACCTCATAGTTGCCGTTTCGCTGCCACGCGCCGTCGTACGTGACCCGCGCGTCGTCGTCGTTGACCGAGATCGCCGCGCCCTTCTGCGGCGTGACCTTCAGCAGCCGGACGCCGTGGATCGGGACGTCCTTCGCGGTGTAGCCGGAGGCGAAGGTGCCGAGGTCCGTGCGGGCCCACAGGTCACGCACCTTCGCGGCGCCGTTCAGGCCGAGGTCGGCGAAGTTCACGGTCATGTCTGCGTCGGTCTGACCGAGGTTGAACAGGGCAACGGTGTAGGAGCTGTCCGGGTTGAGCGCGAACCACGTCTGACGGTTCGTCTTCATGGACAGCGGGTGCGCCGGACGGCCGGCCTGGTTGACCGCGATCACCTCGCGGTTGGTCAGCAGTTCGAGACCGTACGAGTCCAGCCTGGTCATGTCGTTGCCGATGTACATCGGCGCCGCGGACACCGCCCACAGCGTGGCCGCCGTCCGGCGTTCGTCCTTGGTGAGGCCGTCCATCTGGCCGTTGCCGACGTCGAGCGAGTCGAGGTCGTTCCAGCCGCCCGGACCCGCGTGCCGCCACCATTCGGCGAGCTTCGGGAACAGCCGGTTGATGTTCGGCCAGGCGGTCAGCGCCGTCCCCGTGCAGTAGCACTCGACGTCCCACTCGATCCGCCAGCCGTTGGCGTACTGCTTCCAGGTGTCGGCGTAGTTGATGTCCAGCGCCCAGGACAGCTCGAGCCAGATGTTGTGCCGCTTCAGCGCCTGCGACCACGCCTTCACGTCGTCGCGGGCGTCCACCGACAGGTCACTGATGCCCGACCCCGGGGTCACGCTGTCGAACTTGAGGAAGTCCAGGCCCCAGGAGCCGAACAGGTCGGCGATCGAGTCGATGTACTTCTGCGCGCACGGCTTCGAGAAGTCGATGCGGTAGCCGATCCCCCAGTAGTCGCCCTTCTGCAGCGGCAGCACCGGAAGATCACCGGTCGTGCACCCCGCGGCGTTGTAGATCGGCAGCTTGGCGTCGATGACGGCCTTGCTGATGCCGGGGATCGTGTACAGGCCGACCTTCTGGCCGTTGGCGTGGATGTGGTCGATGACCGCCTGCAGGCCGTTCGGGTAGAGCTTGGTGCTCGGCTTCGGCCGGCCGTACTCGTCGATGCCGTCGTTCCAGCCGGCGTCGATGTTGATGTACTCGTACCCGTACGGCTGCAGCTTCGCGTGCATCGCGTCGGACTGGGCGATCAGCTGATCCGCCGTGATCCAGCTGCCGCCGTTCGGGTTGTAGACCTGCATGCTGTAACTGCTCCAGCCCATGTAGGGCCGGACAGCCTTGTCCCCCGCGGGTCCGGGAAGGACCGTCGCGGTGGTGGCGGCGGTGGTGGCCGGTGCTGCTGTCGACGTACTCGAACCTGCCGGCAGCAGCCCGGCGACCACGAGCGCCGCAACCGCGGCACGTAGCACCCTGCTCCGAACGGACATGGTCATGGCGGTGACCTCTCTGAGAGAACCGAATCGGATAGGATATTGGAACTATTACTTAACCTTGTCAAGATTCTGTGCGAAACTCGCACAGTGATGACGGGCCGCGAAGTCCGTCGAGACCTGTGCTGCCGGGAGCTCCAGCGACAGGACCTTGCCCTGCTGGGCGTACGACGGCCAGGGCGCGGACGGCGTCGACGGGTTGCCGGTCGCCGCGAACCTGACCCAGGCTGAGCGCATCGAGTCCGCCAGCGCGGTCTGCTCGGCGTTCAGCGCGACCGGGAAGGGCGCGTTCGGCAGGTCGAACAGGTACCACATCTCCGAACCGTGCGTGGCCACGTCGAGCAGGCCTGCCGGGGCGAAGAGGAACGGGGCGGTGTCGTCGTTGAACTCGTAGCCATACGTCGGGACGCGGCTCGCGGTGGCGGTGTTGACCTGATCGACGCCGCAGGCGAAGGTCGCGTCGCCGATCAAGGTGCCGAACGCCTTGTCAGGCGTCGGGTAGGCGGACAGCGGATAGTCCTTGGCGATCGCCGCGGCTTGGGCGGGTGAGACGCGCAGCGCGGAGGCGATGTTGGACTCGTAGTTGTCCGCCGTGACGGGGCTGGTGTACGCGACGTTGTAGCCGCGGCTGACCACGCGGCCGCCCAGCGTGAACAAGGCCTCTTCGTCGTGGTTGCTGCCGTTCAAGATCGTCACGTTGTTGAACCGGCCGGCCCTGAGCGCCGTACCAATGGACTCCTTCAGCACCGCGCCGTCGACCACACCCGGGATCGTGGCGCTCGCCGCGTCGACGTTGTCGACCAGCGCCTGCACCGGAACGTTTCGCAGGCACTCCGCCGACTGGTCCGCGCAGCCGACCTTCGTCGCGAACTCCTTGCCGGATGCCTCCGCCTTCGCCAGCGGCTCCTGCTCGAGCGCGAACGCGCCGCTCTCCACGATCGCGCGCTGGAACAGGCCCTTCGAGCTGGTGGACGTCACGTGCGCGAGAACCGACAGGCCGCCCGCCGACTCACCGGCGATCGTGACGTTGTGCGGGTCGCCGCCGAACCGGCCGACGTTGCGCTGCACCCAGCGCAGCGCGGCCTGCTGGTCCATGAGCCCGTAGTTGCCGGCCGCGCCTCGCGAGGCCAGCGCCGGGTGGGCGAGGAAGCCCAAGGCGCCGAGCCGGTAGTTGACGGTCACAACCACCGCGCCGGCCTTCGCGAGCTTCGTGCCGTCGTAGTTCGAGCCGCTGTCGCCGGTCAGGCCGCCGCCGTGGATCCAGACCAGCACCGGCTTCTTGACGACCGGGTGCAGCGCCGGTGTCGTGACGTTCAGGAACAGGCAGTCCTCGAGAAGCGCGGCACCGGGTGGGGCGACGACGCTCGGCGCCTGCGGACAGCTCGCGCCGTACGCCGTGGCGTCGCGGACGCCGAGCCACGCGGCCGCCGGCTGCGGCGGGCGCCACCGCAGGTTCCCGGTCGGCGCGGCGGCGTACGGCAGGCCGCGGAACGAGGACGTGCCGTCGACGGACCGGCCGCGGACAAGACCCTTGTCGGTGGCAACCAACGGGCTGCTGTCGGAGCTGGACGTCGTGCTGGCGATGGCGGTGGAGCCGGCTGTGGAGCTGGCGTCGGCTGCGCCCGCGGCGGTCAGTGCACCGGCGCCGACCGTCAGCGTCGCGGCCGCGGCGGCGAGCAGGACGCGCGGCCGGCGGGAAGGGATGATTCTCATGCTTCGGATACCCCGTCTGTGAGCGGAACGTGGCGGGCCTCGATGGCCCGGAGGGTGTTGGCGAACGCCTTGCCCAGGACCTGCCGGCCGACCAGCGCGAACAGGGCGCCGACCAGGCGGCCCTTCACGTTCTTGCCGTCCCGCACCACGACCGCGTCGACCGTGGTCGTGCCGTCCGCACGCTCGGTGAGCGTGTAGGTGTGGCCCGACGCCCCGCCCCAGTGACTGGAGTCGGTCGTCGTCAGGACGATGTGCCGCGGGTCGGACCAGTCGTAGCTCAGTCGCTCCCACACACCGCCGCCACCCTCGGTGACATCGGCGTACCCAGGTCCCTGGCTGTGGACCCGGAGGTAGTCGTCGTGGCTGTTGGCGAAGAGTTCCGCGCGGCCGGGCCCGAAGTCGGTCAGCCCCGCGACGAACTGCTCAGGCTTCAGCGTGGTGACCGCGCTGAAGTGGATGGTGGTCATGGATCCGTTCCTTGCTCGAGAGTGAATCGCTACTGCCTTCACTCTCGGGCCGGACGCCCACCCATCGCCCCAGGGTAAGTCCCTGGTCCGGTGCCTGCCGCCGGGCCCGCTAGGCGGCGGACTCCCGCTCCGCCTGCCAGTCGGCCGGTCCGTCGGAGCCGGCCGCATACTCCTCCAGGGGCACCTCGCCGGCACGCCAGGCGGCCAGCACGGGCTCCACGATCTCCCAGCACCGCTCGGCCACGTCACCGCGCACCGACAGCAGCGGGTCGGCGCGCAGGATGCCGTTCAGCACCTCGCCGTACGGGAGCACCGACGACGACGGCAGCGTCGCGTCCAGGAAGACCTGGCCCATCGTGTACGGGCCGTCGACGCCCAGCGCCGGGACGGACAGGGACAGCTCGCCGGGGTTCAGGCCGATCCGCAGCGTCTCGCCGTCGCGGCCGCCGTGCAGACCCGACGGGAGGTGCCGCAGGGGCTTGAACTTGACGACGATCTCCTTGCGGGCCGCGCCGAGCGCCTTGCCCGACCGCAGCGTGAACGGGACGCCGGCCCACCGGTTCGTGCCGACCTCGACGGTCACCTCGGCCAGCGTCTCGGTCTCCCGGGCCCGGTCGACGCCCGCTTCGTCGGCGTACGACGGAACCACGCGACCGTCCGCGACACCCGCGGTGTACCGCGCCCGGCGGCTCGCCTCCAGCGCGGAGCCGCCGTACAGATGCGTGCTGCGGAGGGCGCGGGCCATCTCGCTGCGCACCTCGACGGCGTCCATCGTGGCCGGGGCGTCCATCGCCAGCAGGGCGAGGACGAGCAGCAGATGGCTCTGGATCATGTCCACGAGCGCGCCCGCGTTGTCGTAGTACTGGGCGCGGCCCTCGAGTCCGAGGGTCTCGTCGTACACGATCTCGACGCTCTCGATGTGCTCGGCGTTCCACACCGGCTCGAACAGCCGGTTGGCGAAGCGCAGGCCGATCAGGTTCAGCACGGCGGTGCGGCCGAGGAAGTGGTCGACGCGGTGCACGTTCTCCTCGGGGACGAGGTCGCCGACGAGCTTGTTCAGCGCGGCGGCGGACGCGGCGTCGGTGCCGAACGGCTTCTCGAACGCCAGCTCGGTGCCCTCGGGGAGGTCGGCCTCCTGCAGCTTCGCGACGATCTCGGTCGTCACGGCCGGCGGCAGCGAGAAGTACAGCACCGGGGCCGGACCGGCGAGCTCCAGCAGGGTGCGCAGGTGGGCGGCGTCGGTCGGGTCACCGGCGACGTACTGCGTGGTCGCCAGGGTGCCGGCCGCGGCGGGACTCAGCTCGGTCCCGAAGGCGGAGCGGACGCGATCGGTCCACTCGTCGGCGGCGAGCGGCGAGCGGCCGGTGCCGATGATCCGCACGCTCGAGGCGCGCGGTCCGGCGAGCAGACTGCCCAAGCCCGGCAGCAGCAACCGGGAGCTCAGGTCGCCGCTGGCACCGAAGATGACGACGGTTCGTTGACTTGACACGGACACACTCAACCACGAGAGCGGGAACCGCATTCCCTACCCGGCAGTTGTCTCGCGGTTCGGGTACGGCGTGTCCGGGAGGCCGAGGTTGCGCCAGACGAACCGCGGCACCCAGCCGAGGAAGCCGCGCAGGTACGCCGAGCAGAACGCGATCGCGGGCTGGCTGTGCTCCCCCGGCGCGAACCAGACCCAGTCCTCCTCGATCCGGAACGGCGCGCCCGGCCTCCCCATCAGGTACCACGGTCCGGGTCTGCGAGTTGCCGTTGCTGTCGGTGTACGACTCGGTGTGCGACGTCTTCCAGTGGTGCTGGAACGCGACGAACGGCGGCCCGTCACCGTCGCGGCCGCGGATCACGTCCTCGGTGCGGTGACCGTAGCCGCCGCGGTTGATCGGCGTGTACTGCAACAGGCTGTCGTCGACCCCGATCCAGTACCAGTCCGGGTGCTGGTAGAACCGCAGCCGCGGCTCCGGCTCCGGCTGGATCCAGTGGTCGAGCGGCGTCGCGTCGATCGCCGACGCGATCGCGCCGAGCTGCTCCAGCCACTGGCCGAGCTGGTCGATCTCCTGGCGGGGCGGGTTCAGCACGACGACCTGGTCGCCGTCGATGCCGAGGTTCACTCCGGGCTGACCGGCGGCCATCGCGCCGAGCTGGACACACAGCTGCGAGGTCAGGACCTCCTGCGCGAACGCCGGGTCCATCGCGCCGATCTGGCACCCCGGGCCGAGCTGCGGCGGGGCGACCACGCCGTGCGCGAGGACGCCGTACCGCGGCGCGGTCTCACCGCCGGTGATCCACAGCTCGGGCAGCCGCCGCGACAGCGTCACCATGCCGACCCAGCCGGACCAGTACGTCGACTTGTACTCGATCACCTGGAAAGGCCGGCCGGCCGCGGTCAGCCCGGTGATCTGGTCGTCGGGCTTGCGGTCGAAGCCGAGACCGAACGGCGGGTTGCTCAACCGGGCGATTGCGTCGAACGTCGGGCTGTTCACGAAGCTCCAGCCGTGCTGACGGATCGACCCGATGTACCGCTGCCGGCGGACGAGCGCGACGATCCCCCAGACGATCGCGGCCACCACCAGCAGCAGCGCGATCACCATCAGGACGACCAGTCCGCGCACTTCCACTCCCCCGATCCGTCCCGGCTGCCTGCACGATAGCCCCGCGACGGGATCAGGCCAGGGCCTCCGGCAGCGGTTCGGCGTGGACGATCTGCAGGCGGCTGACGGCCCGGGTGAGGACGACGTACAGGCGGTGCAGGCCGCGGGACTCGGCGGCGACGATGTGCGCCGGCTCGGCGACGATGACCGCGTCGAACTCCAGGCCCTTGGCCAGCGTGGCCGGCACGCACACCAGTCGCACGGTGTCGATCTCGTCGTCGGTCTCACCGAGCATCGCGGTCTCGAGCCCGGCGGCGACGATTGCGTCCCGCAGTCCGCCAACCTGGTCGTCCGCCGCGATCAGCGCGACCGAGCCCTCACCGGCGAGCGCCGCACGGCACTCGGCGACGACCTGCCCCGCGAACGTCGACGCGTCGGCCGTCACGATGCTCAGCGCGTCCGCCACCGTCCGGACGCCGCTCGGGGTGCCGAGCGTCGGCGCGATCGCGGGCAGCAGCTTCGCCGCGAAGTTGATGATCTGAGCCGGCACCCGGAATCCGCGATCGAGCTCGGCCACCATGCCGTCGCTCTTGCCCAGATGACCGAGCACCCGGTCCCACGGCCCGGCCGCCCACGGCGTGGTCGCCTGCGCGAGATCGCCGAGCACCGTCGCCGATCCCGTCCGGCAGCGCCGGCCGAGCGCCCGCAATTGCATTGCCGACAGGTCCTGCGCCTCGTCGAGGACCAGATGCCCGAGCGACCCCGTCCGCCGCTCGATCAGGTCTTCCAGCTCGTCGAGCAGAACGGTGTCCGCGAACGACCACTTCGCCGACTTCCACGAGCGCGGCGGCTTCGCCCACGACAACGCCGAACGTTCCTCGTCCGTCAGGTCCGGGGCGGCGGCCGCCAGGAAGTCGGCGTCCGAGAGGAGACGGTGCAGGATCTGCTCCGGGACGACGCGGGGCCAGACCGCGTCGAGCACGTCCTTCACCGGCTTGGAGCGCGCGACCGCGTTCTGCACCCGGTCGTCGGGCGACTCGGCGCGCTCCTCCATCCGGACCAGGACGACATGCGCGATCCGCTGCGCGAGAGCGTTCCGGCCGGGCGCGTACCGGGTCGACTCGCGCAGGTCCGACACGATGTCGACGACCTCGTAGTCGTGCACCCGGTAGCGCCGGGATCCCTTGCTGTACAAGACTCCTTCGGTCGGCGTACCGACGTACGACCAGAGAGCGCGCCGCAGCACGGCGGACATCCGCGCGTCGCCCTTCAAGGCCTCGGCACCCGGTTCGTCTGTCGCGGCGGTGGGGCGGGTGAGCAGCTCGTCGATCGTGATCTGCCGGACATCGACCTCGCCCAGCGCGGGCAGGACCTTGCGGATGTACGACAGGAACGACCGGTTCGGGCCGACGATCACGACACCGCCGCGCCCGAGCCGGTCTCGCTCGGTGTAGAGCAGGTAGGCGACGCGGTGCAGGCCGACCGCGGTCTTCCCGGTGCCGGGCGCACCCTGCACGCACACGCTCGGGTGCAGCGGCGCCCGGACCAGGTCGTCCTGCTCGGGCTGGATGGTGGCCACGATGTCGCGCATCGGACCGGTGCGGGGGCGCTCGATCTCGGCGCGCAGGAAGGCGTCGGCCTGATCCAGCTCGACGACGCCCGTCAGCGGCTCGTCCTCGAAGCCGGTCAGCTCGGCGTGATCGGAGAATCCGTAGCGGCGCCGCATCAGCACCCGCCGCCGATCGCTCTGGGTCGCGCGGTAGAAGGGCACCGAGACCGGCGCGCGCCAGTCGATCACGAGCGGGACGCCGGTGCCGTCGTGGACGTGGCGGCGGCCGATGTAGATCTGGTCCAGATCCTCGATCGTGCCGTGCTCGTAGTCGAGCCGGCCGAAGAAGAGCGGGACGTCGGGCAGGTCGAGGAGCGCGTGGGTGCGCATCTGTTTGGCCCGCTGGTTGGCCTCGTTGGTGAAGCGTTCGTCGTTGTCCTCGCCGCCGATCACCTGGACCTCACGGTCCACGACTTCGGCGTACATACCGCGCAGGGCGGTGCGAGCTTGGGAGAGATAGGCGCGTTCGGCCGCTAATTCCGGTTCGACCATCGTCGATGAGCCTCGAATCGTGAGCTGGGTCCCGCCCCGGAGCAGATCCATCCGGTTCGATTCGATCCCGAAAAGACAGACCGGCGACGCTACCAGCCCCACCAGAGCGCCGCTACTGATTAATCCGAGGAGGCTTGTCGCATCCAGGGCGGGGTGTTCTCCGGGGCCCTGGGGAACTCGGCGAGGTCAGCTGGGTAGATGCCTTCGTCGACAGGGATCGACCAGGCCGGCTGGTTGTCGTAGTCGAAGTCCGTGGCGAAATGCCCGTCGGCGGTCACGCTCACCCGCGCGGTCAGCCACGCGCCCCTGCCCGGCTGGTACATCACGCGCCGCAGCTCCTCGAACTGGTCCTCGAGATCGTCCGGCAACGGATCCAGCTGCGCGCCGTCGACCTCGGCGTCGAGTTCGGCGTACGAGGTGGTCGCCCGGTAGACCGCGCCGACCTCGCGCCACCCGGCGGGCAGCTCCGCGACCAGCGCGCGGGCGATCGTGTCGATGATCTCGATCTCGCTCATCCCGCTCCCCGGGTCGTCGGCTTGGTCTCCCTGAAGATACGCCGGGGCGACCGTTCACCCTGATGACGGTCGACGACCGTCCGGCTGGACGGGCGGCGCGTCGTGGTGTTCGGGTGCTTGACGTCGATCGCGGCGTGCACCTGGACACCGGCGACCCGCATCGCCTGCCAGGTCTGTTCCATCCGGCGCCAGTTCTCGCTGCCCTTGACCGCGCGGTTCTGTTCCTGCGACTGCGCGGTCAGGTTGACCGACTCCCCCGGCCCGTCGAACACCGTCGCGAACAGGTGCCCGCCGTCGTCGGTCCGCTGCCGGTCGGGGACCCCGGCCTCCCGCTGCGCCTCGACGTTGCGGCGCTCGTCGTTCTCCGCCGTGGGCAGCCAGCCGAGCCAGCCCTCGGCGTGCGACACCCGGCCGTGGTCGTCGGTGACGTACAGGTAGCGCTGGTCGACGATGTACACGGTCGACGCCGCGGGCTCCATCAGCCTGCCGTTCCAGTCGCCGACGCGTCCGGACTCCTCCTTGTGCACGGGCAGCCGGGCGTACTTGTCCGGCACCATCGGTACGTCGTCCGGGCCGTAACCGACCGCGCGGACGTCGGCCGGATCGGCGGGTTGCTCGATCCGGACCGACGCCCGCGACGGTCGTTCAGTCATGCGCTCTTTCTACCGGCCGAGGGTGTCAGCCGTCGTTCTCGGCGGCCGGGATCACCGCGCCGGGAACGTTCTGCGGCGCGAAGATCTGGGCCTCACCCGGGTAGGGCAGGGACCAGCTGTGCGCCTCGTACCAGTTGTAGTGGTTCATCTGTGCGGGGTTCGCAAAGTCGGCCCGGGCGTTCGGGCCAGTGGTGCGCTGCTGGTCCTTCCACGCCGACCACTGCGCCGCCATCGACTCCATACCGGCCGGCACGGACACCGTCGGCGCCGCGGCGACGGTCGGGTTCTGCGCCGCCGGCACGTCGACACCGCACGGCGGCGGGGTCTTCAGGCCGTCGGTCAGCGGCACCCGGTTCGGCAGCGCGCTGAACGGCGTGAAGTCGGGCTTGCTGGTGAAGGCGCCGAACATCGGGGTGGCCGCGGTGTCCTTCTGGTTCATCGGCTTCATGCCGAGGATCTGCTCGATGGTGCGGATCATCGTGATCTGCGTGTAATAGTGGCTGTCCACCGCACTGTGCTGTGCGTACGGGCTGATGATCTGGATCGGCGCCCGGTGCCCGTCGATGTGGTCGAGACCGGCCTGCGAGTCGTCCTCGACGACGAAGATCGCCGAGTCCTTCCAGTACTTGCTGTGGGTGATCTCGTCGACGATCCGCCCGGTGGCCAGGTCGTTGTCCGCGACCTGCGCCGGACCGTTGGCCGGACCACCGGTGTGGTCGTTCGACAGCCAGAACATGTTCAGGTTCGCCGGGCCGTTCTTACGGAAGTCCTTGCGCCAGATCTCGGTCTTGTAGATGTCCGGGACGCTGGTGTCGAACTGCGGGAAGCCCTGCACCGACACGTCGTTCAGCGACGGGATCGCCGAACCGGTGGTGATCGGGTACTTGGTGTCCGCCCCGGTCGCGATCATGTTCTTCGTGTCGCAGTAGTAGTTCTGCCAGGTGCCGTCGGCCGGCTTCTGCTCGATCGACAGGAACTCGCCGAAGTTCTTCACCGACTTGCCGGCCGCCTGCACACCGGTCCAGAGGAACCCGCTCTTCTGGTGGCCGAGGGCATCGTTCTCGGTGTCGTAGCTGCGCAGGTACTCACCGGCCGAGGACTCGGTGTACTCCGGGTTGTCGGCCTGCATCAGCCAGTTGTGACCCTCGGCGGAGTTCGTGCCGATGTCGTAGGTGTTGTCGTACAGCCCGAACTGCTTGGCCAGCGCGTGCTGGTTCGGCGTGACGTTCTCGCCGTACTGCGCCAGCGCCGGGTTGCCGTTGCCCTCCGGGATGTCGCCGTACACCTGGTCGTACGTCCGGTTCTCCTTGACGATCAGGAACACGTGCTTGATCGTCGACGGGTCGCCGAGCTTCGCCGGGACCGGCACCGGGTTGCGGTGGCCCTGGTCGGTCGCGACCTGGGCGGAGCCGTTCGTCCAGCCGTTCTGCTCGAAGACCGTCTGCGTGGACTTCTTGATCGCGTGGTCGTCGGGCAGCTGGAACCTGGTCAGGCTCGAGGTGGTGTCGTGCGTGCTGTGGCCGGCGGCCGTGGTCTCCCGGCGGGCGTCCACGCCGCGGGTGTTCGACACGACGATGTCCTTGCCGACCTGCGCGAGCTCGGCCGGGAAGTAGTCGGTCGGCAGCAGGCCGACGTAGCTGACCGGCTCGAGCGGGTTGCGGTACATGTAGACCGCGACCGCGTTCGCACGGCCGAGCGACACCAGCAGGTGGCCGTCGTCGGTCAGCGTCACGCCATCCGGCTCGTAGCCGACCGACGCCTCGGCCCACGGCTGCGTGGCGATGGTCTGGGTGACCTTGCCGCGCTTGGTGTCGATCACCGACACCGAGTTGGTCGCGGTGTTCGTGACGAACACGGCGCCGTTCTTGGCGTAGATCGCCGTCGGGTGCAGTCCGACGTCGATGCTGGCCGGTGCGGCCGACGGGTTCGCCAGGTCGATCACGCTGACGGTACCGGTGGTGGTGATCGCGTTCCGGTTGGAGACGACCTGGGTGCCGTACGAGTTGATCGTCGTGTCACCCGGCTTGGCCGGGCGGCCGCCCTCGTTGCTCACATACAGCTTGTCGCCGACCAGCACCATGTCGCGGGGCGCGTTGCCGGTCGCCCACGTCTGCTTGATCGCACCGGTGGCGGTGTCGATCGCGACGACCTTGTTCTGGCCGTTCACCGCGGAGTAGACCGTCGAACTGTCCGCCGAGAACACCGCCTCGGAGGCCAGCGCGCGCTTGCTGCCGTCGGCCGGGATCGCGACGAACGTCGGGTTCGCCAGCGAGCCGTCCGGATTCACGGTGAACTTCCGGTAGCCGTCGGCCTGGCCGAGCCAGACCTGCGAGCCGTCCGGCGAGTACGTCGGGCCCTCCTGGCCGACGTCGTTGCCGGGGATCTTCAGGTCCGCGGCGGCGTTGTTGCCGATGTACTGCTGGACCTTCCAGTTCTTCAGGTCGACGATCGCCATCGCCATCCCGCCGTCGGTCACGGAGGCAGCCAGGTGGCTGCCGTCCGGACTGACGGTGGACGACATGATCTTGCCCTTCTGGAGGACGAGCCGGTCGCCGATCGGCTTGATGTACTGGTCGGCGGAGACGACCTGGCCCTTGTCGGTCACCTGCCCGACCTGGTCGTGACCGAAGCCGGTCGTCGAGGCGACAGCGGTGCCGGCGAGCGTGACCGCGACGGCCGTGGTGCCCGCCGTCAGCAGTGGTACTCTGCGCCGGAGGGGGCTCGACGAGCCTTTGTCGTCACGCCTGCGGCGGCGTGTTACCTGCATGGGTTATCCCTTCGGGTTGACAGGTAGCAGTTCGATATTGCCGTCGAACTGCCACAGGGGGTTCGGTTCGTCCCCGGACGGGGTGCGGACCAGGAAGAAGCCGTTCACTTCTTTCGGTCCGTCCCCGTCGGCCACGTACCGACCGAGTGGGTTGATGTCGAGCTGGTAGATCGCCGAGCCGGCCGCGGCCACTCCGGGGATGTGCCAGCTGACGACGCAGCGCCAGTCGTTGCCGGGTCCGCGCGCCGCGACCTGGTCGCCGCCCTTGGTGCATTCGGCGGCGGCCTGCAGCTGCTCCTCGGTGACGTCGGCGCGGTTCAGCTGCTTGGTCTGCAACCGGTACAGATGCGCGAACTCGACCGCGACCGCCCGCTGCACCTTGTCCTGGTCGATGCCCGATCCGAAGCCGGTCACCGGAGCGACCGCCGCCGTCGTCACACCGAGCAGGACGACGAGGGGCAGCAGGCCGGCCGTCAGCGCGAGCCGGCCCGATCCGTCGTGCGTCGGGTTGGTGAAATCACGGCGTACGAAGAGGAAGTACGCGAGACCGGTCGCGACGAGAGCCCACGCCAGGCTGACGATCACTCCGATCAGCAGCGGGCCGAGCTGCGCCGGGCTGGTGAACAGGCCGTTCCAGCTGATGAACGCGTAACCGGGCAGCGCGAGACGGAAGGCCACCGGCACCGGAAGCTGCTGGACGATCTGCATGGCGAGCGCGACGACGGCAGGGAGGAGCAGGCCCATCGGCGACCGGCCGAGCGCGACCGAGCCGAGCAGGCCGATCGCCGCCAGCGCCAGGGTCGGCGCGAGCGCGCACAACCAGGCGAGGAACACGGTGCCGGCCGCGCTGCCCGGCGAGAGCAGGTGGCCGTCGAGGCCGATCAGCTGTCGATTGCCGACGACCAGCAGACCGCTGGTGGTGCTCGACACGACCAGACCGATCACGAGTACGACGATCACAGTGAGGCTGGACAGCGCCTTCGCGACGAAGATCCGGCGCGGCGAGCGGACTGCGACCAGTAGATGCCGCCAGGTGCCGAGGCGGTCCTCGACGGCGAACACGTCACCGGCGATCAGCGACGTCAGCAACGGCAGCGCCCAGGAGCCGGAAAAGCCCAGCAGGACAAGGGGTCCGGCCCATCCGGTGCTGTGCATCCAGCGACCGAACAACGTGTCGACCGGCAGCGAGGCCTGCTGGCTGACCACGGCGACGAACAGGGCGGGCGCCAGCCAACACGCGATGATCAGCACACGAACGCGCCACTGCGTCAGCAGTTTGACCAGCTCGAACCGGTAGCCGCGAACGACGGGAACTCGACGGACCGCAGGGGTCTCGGGGGCAGCCACGGTGGCTGTCATCAGTTGGTCTCCTGCTGCTCGGTGAGGGCGAGGAACGCGGCCTCGAGGGGCGATACCACCGTGGCGAGCTCGCGGACCGCGATGTCGTCGCCGACCAGGCGCTTCACGAACTCGTCCAGCGCCGGCACGGACGCCGAGATCACCAACACCTCGACGCCGTCCTGTATGGCGTCCTGTGCGGCGTCCTGATCGCGGAGCCGGATGCCCCGCGCGTCGGCGGCATGGCGACGGGCAGCCGCCGGGTCGGAGGTGCGGACCCGGTAATCGAGTTCGCTGTCCTCCGAGGCCAGCTTGCTGATCGGGCCCGAGAACGCGACGCGTCCGGTCGAAAGGATCGTCACCTCGGAACAGAGCGCCTCGACGTCGTCCATGCGATGGCTCGACAGCATCACCGCCGTTCCGTCGGCAGCGAGCCGGGTGAGAACGCCGTACACATGCTTCTTGCCGGCCGGGTCGAGGCCGTTCGAGGGCTCGTCGAGGATGAGGAGCCGCGGCTTGGTGAGCAGCGCTGCGGCCAGGCCGAGGCGCTGGCGCATGCCGAGCGAGAAACCGCGGACCCGGTCGTCGGCCACGTCGGTCAGCCCGACCTGGTCGATCGCGTCGTCGATGTCCATCGTGGTGTCACCGCGGAGGGCGGCCAGGGCGGCGAGGTTCTGCCGGGCGGTCATCGAGGGGTACAGGCCCGGGCCGTCGACGAAGCCGGCGACGCCCTCGGGAACGGCGAGGGCGCGGCCGACCGGCGTACCCAGGATCTCCAGCGTGCCGCGGTCGGGGACGGCGAGGCCCAGCAGCAGCCCGAGCAGCGTGGTCTTTCCGGCTCCGTTGGGTCCGACCAGCCCGTGGATCTGGCCGGGGGCGACGTCGAGATCTACACCGTCGAGCGCGACGACCTCACCGAAGTACTTGGCGAGGTCGCGGGCACGGACAGTGGGCGGGGCGTCCATGGTTAATACATTAGAAAGCAATGTACGGTGAAGTGAAGACCGAAAGTTAACTATTGGCGAACTGGGAGGAACTCCTTTCAGCTCCGCTCTCAGCGGCCTCTCAGTCGCGCTGCTCCGGATCGATGTAGTGGAAGGTCGGACCAGCCGTGGTGCGGTCGTCCTCGCTCAGCTGCATCAGTTTCAGGGCTTCGGACTTCAGCCCGAACATCGCGCGGACCGCGTCGCGGATCAGGCCGGGTTCGCCCGTGAACGCCTGCTCCAGCAGGAACAACACCGTGCAGTAGGTCGCGTCGAACTGCTCCTGCGCGGCGCGGATCTGGGCGTTGCCCGAGCGGACCGGGTTCGCCTGCATCGGCGACACCCCGGTCAGGTCGACCGTCACCGGTTCCCCGGTCGGCCCGGACTGCGGTGTGTCTCCGCGCTGGTAGCGGCGGCCGAGCTTCAGTTCCTCGAACCGGTAGTAATGCGCGACCTCGTCGCGATCCGGATGGAAGATGTCGTGGTCGCCGTCCCACACCTCGCCACGCGACGTACCTTCACCCTGCTCGACGATCTCGTCCAGCGCGGCCAGCGCGGACGCGAGGCCGGTGATCGGCTGCAGGCTGCCGCCGGTGTGGTGGAACGGTCCGGCCGTCACCTGGCGGGCCGGGTCGCCGGAGAACAGCTTCTCCTCGCCGAGCGCGCCGGCCAGGTACCGCAGGCCGTCCTCGATCGCGTCGTAGAACTGACCGATGGTCTCGTAGTGGTCGCTCTCGGCCGGAGAGCCGGGCGCTTCGGGTTTCTCCAGGCGCAGGAACATCTCCAGCGCGTCCGGCCCGAACGGCAACAGCGACAGGTCGATCGAGCCGTGCGGGAGCCGGCGCGGGTAGCCGGGCAGCATGTCCGGGATATCGAGACGCGGCTCGCCGCCGACGGCGTTCAGCAGGTTGCACGCCAGTGACAGATGGATCATCTCCTCGACGAACACACTGCTCACCAACTCGACCGCGTCCGGGTTCCGCGCCGGGTCCAGCGAGTACAGGGCGCACAGGTACGGCGGAATCGTGGCGTGCTCGAGCTCGATCGCCCACTGCAGGTGCTCGTGAAGACTGTCAATTGTCTCGATGCGCTGGTTCATACCTGGTGAGACAGCCCAGCCAGCTCCCCTGTGACCGTCATACCGCGCCTTCCTGCCTGGTCTCTCACGACAGACCGATCAACTGGAAGGTGAACTCTGATGACCGACACGACCGAGCGCCGATCCACTGCCTGGCAGACCGCCCTGACGATGCTGCAGGAGGTCGAGCCACCGTACGTCCCCAAAGGCTTCCACGTGATGACCGTCGACATCGAGTACCCGGCGGGCGACCCCGGCGCGCCGCCGCACCGCCACTCGGGCCCGGCCTTCGGGTACGTCGTGGCCGGCGAGATGCTCTTCGAACTCGAAGGCGAACCACCCCGCGTGATCAAGGCCGGCGAGGCGTTCTGGGAACCGGGCGGCGACGTCATCCACTACCAGGACGGCAACAACCGCGCCGACATCCCGCTGAAGTTCATTGTCACCATGCTGTGCGCCCCGCACCAGGACATGTTCACCCTGGTCCCAGAAGCCGAACTAACACAACGAGCCAACCGCCGCGCCCAGCACTAGCTACGGGCTCGACGCCTCAGTCACCGAGCTGGTCGGCCGGGTGTGTCAGGTTCTCGACGACCGGCCGCAGGGCTCGGGGGGCGCGCGCCGCACCTTGGACTGGACCGGCAGGTCGCGCTGGTGCTGATGTACCTGTTGCTGCGCTCGGACACCGACAGCGTGTGCGGTGCCGGCTTCGGGACCCGCGACCCCGGCCAGACGAACTCCCGCAACGGCTATCACCACCGCGAGCTCGACACCCGGGTCGGCGCGCTGGATGTCACGGTCCCCAAACTGCGCAAAGGGACCTACTTCCCCAACTGCCTGCTGGAACAGCGCCGGCGCACTGAGGCGACGCTCACGAACGTGGTGGCGATGTATTACCTGCTCGGGGTATCGACACGGCGGGCTGGACCGGCTGGTGCACTTCTGCAGTACTCCATAGCCTCCGGCACTCCCACCAGCCTGGCTGAGCGCCCCGCCGCGCCGTACAGTGCGGCGCGGCGTCCGGCGGCCCCTTACGGCGTGAGCGTCCCGCGGTGCCGTACGGCGTGGGTGAGCGTCCGGCGGCGCCGAGCGTCGTGCTGCGGCGACGGCGCGGCCCACTCGGGCGGGTGACTGGACGACCCCGCTAGCGATGCGGGTATGCCAGTGGCCGTTGCGCAGCTCGGCGTGGTGGTGGCGGCAGGGCAGAGAGTCAGGTTGCTGATCTTGGTCTCGTGCCGTCAATCCGGACGTTGTTGTAGTGCCCGGCCTCAACCGGATGCCGCGAAGGCAGCCGCTTGCTGCAAAGCGGCATCGTCCGCCCGCCACCGCGACCGGGCCGCGTCGGTCTCTCCGGCGGCAGGTGGATGGACGTCCGGCAGTGCCCAACATGCGGGCTGCGCGTCCGGCGGTCCCGCACGATCTGGCTCAGCATCCGGTGGTGTCGTGCATCCAGGCAGGGCATCCGGGGGTGCCGTAGGTCGTGGCTGAGCTTCCGGCGGCGCCGTACGGCGTGGCTGGGCATCCGGCGGTCCCGATAGTCGTGCTGCGGCGGCGGCCGGCGGGGCCGTGGCCCAGGCCGGGCGGGTGACGTGGACGACGCCGTCGGTGATGCGGATCTGCCAGTGGCCGCGGTGGACGTCGGTGTGGTGACGACGGCAGAGCAGAGCCAGGTTCGAGACTTTGGTGTCGCCGCCGTCGATCCAGGAGATCAGATGATGGGCGTCGCACATGATCGGCGGTGCCCCACAGACCACGCAGCCACGGTCGCGGGCCTCCAGGGCGCGGCGCATCGCCTTGGTGACCAGGCGTTCGAGGCGCCCGACATCGAGCGGTTCGGAGTTCGAGCCGAGCACCAGCGGGATGATGTTCGCGTCGCACGCCAGGCGGCGGATCGTGGCCGCAGAGAGCCCGCCGCTGTAGACGGTGCGCCCGATCGCGTCCGCGGTCGCGGCCTTCAAGTCTTCGAAGTCGATCGTGACGGTGATGTTCGCCTTCGCGCCGTACCCGGCCACCCGACGATCCTTCCCCACGCTCCCCGCGCTGCCCGCATTGCCGGCACTGCTCGTGGCGGCTGTGGTCGCCGCTTCAGGTGCGGTAGGTCCGGTAGGTCCGGTAGGCGCGGCGGGTCCCATGGTGTCCCACGCGGCGGCGGCGATGCTCAAGGCATCCGACAGCGCGTCGGCCTGGCGCTTGTCACGCGGCCGCGGATCGTGTTCACCGTCGACGGTCTTGTGCGGGCGAGCACCGGCATGCACGACCGCGCGCAGGAGCTCGGCGTTCTCGTTGGCCAGGAACCCCGTGAACTTCACCCCGTTGTCCGCAGCCGACAACGTCAAGGACTCCCGTTCATACGCCTTCAGCTCTTCCGGTTCAGGGCCGTCGGAGTCCAGCAGGTCGGCGATCTCCTTGGCGGCCGTGCGCAGCTCACCCGGCGACAGATGACCGGCCAGCCCGACCAACTGCTCCGCGGCCGCGTCCAGATGCTCCACCGGCACCCGCGACCGGACCCGGTCGAGACCGAACACGATCGCGGCCGCCTGCGCCGGACGCAACAGCCAGCCACCACCAGTACCGTCCCCGGATCCGCTGTCGTCGGACCCGCTCTCGTCGGGTGCGTCGGTGGGTGCTGAGGAGGCGGTGCGTTCCAGGGCGGTCGCCACGGCTGGGTAGTGCGGGGTGGTCTGGGCGAGGCGGAGGGTGCGGCGGGCGGCCGGTGGGTCCAGGCGGTACCGGAAGCGCAGGAGTTCGGCGGTGTCGCGGGCGCCGAGCTCAGCGGCGTACCCGGTGGACTCGATCGCGGCGACCACGCTCAGCCGGTAGGCCTCCAGGCGGGCGAGCTCGGCTTCCAGCGTGTCGAGAGTGGACAGCAGTTCGCCGCCACTCATCGACCACGCCGGCCGCTCTCCTAGAAGTTCCATGGCACCGACTCTAGACGGCGCCACCGACAGTTTCCGCGCCGGAATGCCCTTATTTTGTGGGCAATTCGTGGGCCCACACCAGCAAACACCCCCGCACCCTGGGAGCTGGGCGTCATCCGCCGTGGGCGTCAGCACCCGCTCCGTACGCTGCACAGTTCACACCATCGACACAGCTCCACACCTGCACCTGGTCCTGGCTGATCGCCGCTGGCCACCGGCCCGCAGGGTTGAGTGCCAAGACGATCCGGCAGCTAACGACATCCCTCAGGGCCGCCCGGTCTGGAGCCGCCTCACCCGGGAGCGGTCCAAACGGCAGTGGACGCGCGGTTTCGGCTGGCATGCGAGGGCCTGAAGGCATCCGGCCGATCAACTCGGCGATCTTCGCGCGATCCAGCACAACAGGAATCGAGACTGGGTCGACCCTCTCGAGCGAGGTGCTGGTCTGCAGATAGCCGGCACCGGTCAGGCCGCGCCTGACCGGTTGAGCCGGCACACCGCGGTGGGATGGGTACCCAAAGAGCCGACGCGTCAGAAGTCGCGTCGGCCCACGTTTCGCGACAGCGAGCACCAAACTGGTGCTTCAAGCCGAGTTCATGCTCCTGGCATCTTCTTCCACCCACCCTTGTGAGGGCGAGCACCAGGCAGGTGCTTCAAGACGAGCTCACGCTCCCGCATGCTGCTTCGAACCAAGCCAGGCGAGTGTCGGCCCGTACGCAGAAAGCAGATGCGTCGCCGCCCTCGGGCCGATCCTCCGGGTGGTGCAACATGCCGACACCTGAGTCGGCGAGCGCCAGCGGGTTGTGCTGGTCCGGCAGGGTAGGCCCGAAGCAGATGGTTCCTCGAAGGTCGCCAGCCTGCTTCCGTAGTTCTGGAGCACCGGCGACTGCAGCCGACCCCGCGCAGGCACCCAACGTCCGCTCTGTCGCCCATAATTTTGGGGCCTGTCGAAGAGTCATCAGACCGCCAGCCAACTTCCTAGTGCTGGAGCGCCGCCGACTGCAGGCGGGCGCCCAACTACGTCAGCGGTAGGCGCGGGCCTGGAGTTCGAAGAGTTCGGCGTAGCGGGCGTTGGCGGTCAGGAGGTCCTCGTGGGTGCCGAACTCTTCGATGCGGCCGTTGTGCATGACAACGATCAGGTCGGCCATGCGGACGGTGGAGAAGCGGTGGGAGACGAGGACGGTGATTCCGCCGGTTTCGGCGGCGGCTATCTTGGCGGCTGCGGCGTACTGTTCGTACAAACGGTGCTCGGCTTCAGGGTCCAGGGCCGCGGTGGGCTCGTCCAGCAGGAGCAGCAGCGGGCGTTCGCGCATGAACGCCCGCGCCAGCGCCAGCCGCTGCCATTGGCCGCCGGAGAGTTCGACGCCGTCGGTGAACTTCTTGCCCAGCTGGGAATCCAGCCCGCGCGGCAGCCCGGCGACCACCGACGCCGCGTCGCCGCGGAGCACGGCGGCCCGTACGGCGTCGTCGTCGCCGGCCCGCTGGACGTCGCCGATGCCGACGACCTCGCGCGCGGTCAGCTCGAACTTCACGAAGTCCTGGAACCCGGCCGACAGCTGCGACCGCCACGCGTCCGGCTGGATCGTCGCGAGGTCCGCGCCGTCGACCAGGATCCGCCCGGTCGTCGGGTCGTACATCCGCGCGAGCAGCTTGACCAGTGTCGTCTTGCCGGCGCCGTTCTCCCCCACCAGCGCAACTGCCGACCCGGCCGGCACACTCAGGTTGATCCCGCTCAGCACGGCGGATTCCGAACCGGGATAGGAGAATCCGACGTCCCGCAGCTCGATCCCGCTGGTCAGCCGCTCGGGCGCGGGCGTCGTGCTCGACCGCCACGAGTTCTGCTTCGCGTACTCCCGCAGCCAGTCGTAGCGGCTGAAGCTCCGCACGACCTCGCCGACCCAATACACGTTCTGCGCGATACCGCCGGTCATCTGGTCGACCTGCGGCGCGAGCAGCAGCACAAGGGTGACGTCACCCGCGTCGGACTGCCCGTTCCGCGCGCGGACGACCACCCAGACGATCGCCGCGGCGTACGCGAGCCCGAACACCAACCGCACCGAACCGTCGACCTTCCCGCCCCACCGGGCGGCGGCGACGCGGCGCTCGAAACGCTCGGTCTGCAGCGCGAAGATCCTGTCCAGCAGCACCTTCCCGAGGCCGAACACCCGCAGCTCCAGCCCGGTCCGCGGATCCTTCGCGACCTCGATCAGCTTGTCCACGAGGCGCTCCTGCGGCAGCGAATCCTCCCACGCCTTCTGCTGTCGCGTGCTGCTCAGGTACGCCGACCAGATCCGCGCGCCGCCCAGCAACGGGAGCACGAGCAACAGCGGATGCACCGACCCGAGCAGCGTGAGCACGGTCGCGGTGTTCGTGACGGTGGCGAACGCCCACAGCAGCACCTCGGCCCCGACGCCCATCCGCCACGCCCGCTCCCGCACCAGCTCGAGGCGGTCGGCGACGTCCGGCCGCTCGTGATGCGACAGGCCCGGGATGCCCGCGGTCACGTCCAGCAGGTCGGCGTGCACGCGACCGGCCATCCGCTCCTGCGCGGTGTCCTGCAGCGGCCAGCCGAGTCCGTCTGCCAGGAACGACACCGCGAGACCGCCGATGATGATGCCGACGCCGAGCGCGATCGTGCTCGACTGGTCCGACGCGATCCCGTCGACGAGCCGGCTCACGCCGTACGTCTGGGCCGGTGCGGTGATCGCGCGCGCCGCCACCAGGACGGTCGAGATCGCCATCAGCGCCGGCGCCGCCCGGAACGACGTGCTCAGCCACAGCCACAGGATCCGTGCCGTGCGTCCCCGCTCAGACATCGATCGCCTCCGGTCCGGTCACGTAGCGCTCCGCCTGCAGCCGGAACATCCCGGCGTACTCACCGTCGCGGTCGAGCAACTCCTCATGCGTCCCGTCCTCGACGATCCGCCCGTGGGACAGCACGCAGATCCGGTCGGCGTTGCGCACCACCGAGAACCGGTGCGAGATGATCAGCGACGCCACACCCGAGGTGAGCTCGAGATACCGCTCGACCAGCTCCGCCTCGGCCCGGACGTCGAGCGCCGCCGCCGGCTCGTCCAGCACCAGCACGCCCGCTCCCGCGTGCACCGCGAACAGCGCCCGGGCCAGCGCGACCCGCTGCCACTCGCCGCCGGACAGGTCGACGCCGCCGTCGAACGTCTTGTCCAGCACGGTGTCCCAGCCCTTCGGCAGACCGCGGACGACCTCGTCGATACCGGACTCGCGCGCGACCCTGACCAGCGTCAGCTCGTCGCCCGCGCGCTCCACCGCGCCGAACACCACGTTGTCGGTCACCGGCAGCGGGAACCGCAGGAAGTCCTGCACGATCGCGGCCACCCGCCGCTGCCACGCCGCGAGGTCGAGGTCGGCGAGATCGACGCCGTCGACCAGGATCCGGCCACTCGTCGGCTGGTACGCACCGCCGAGGAGTTTGACCAGCGTGGACTTGCCGGCCCCGTTGACGCCGACCAGCGCCAGCGCCTCGTGCGCGTGGATCGTCAGGTCGAGCTCGCGCAGCACATCGGTCTCGGAACCCGGGTAGCGGAAGCTGACCTTCTCGAAGCGGATCTCGCGCGCCGGCATCGTCTCGATCCGGTGCTTCGTCGTGACGGCCGGCTCCGGGTGCCGCTCGGCGATCGTGTCCGGCAGGTCGCGCATCGCCCGGTACGCCGACAGTCCGCGGCGGACCTGCACCACACCGAATCCGTTGTTCGCCTGCCCGATGACGAGGATCGCGGGCAACGTCGTCGCGACCTGGGTGAGCGGCAGCGAACCGTTCATGGCGGCGCGGCCGACCGCGAGGATCGCGACGCCGTTCGCCAGCAGGTGCACGCCGCCGATCAGCATCGACCACTTCGCGTTCTGGCGACGACGGGCCCACACCGGGCGGTAGCCCGCGGTCCAGTCGCGCACATAGCGCTCGACGAGCCAGTGGTGCAGGCCGAAGACCCGCAGCTCCTTCGGGGCGTCGCGCATGCCGAGGTTGAACAGGTACTGCGCCCGGCGCTGTTCCTCGGTGTTGCCCCACCAGACGTCGATCTCACGCTCGACCAGGCGACCGCCGTACCACTCCAGGAGCAGGGTGACCGCGACCAGCATCGCGGCCACCCACCAGCGGAACATGGCCCCGACGATGACCGCGGACCCGATCAGCGTGACCCGGCTGGCCAGCAGCCATGGCAGCTGGCTCATCCCCTGGGCGAGATGGAACCCGCCCTTGCCCTTCGCCCGCTCCTGCACGTCCAGCACCTCGGCGTCCTCGAGGTGCGCGATCCGGCGCGGCCGGAGCAGCGGCTCGGTGATCCGGTTACCGATCGCGCGGACCAGGCCTGCGTCCATCGTCAACGAGGCGACGTGCTGGAGCGCCGGCAACAGGCTGTCGATGACGAAGACCGCCAGCAGGGCGCCGAGCAGCAAGCTGAACTCGCCGAGCGGCATCGCGCCGGGGCGTCCCTCGACGACACCCGGCACCGCCCCCACGACCTGGCCGGTCAGCAGCGTGACCGCCATCCCCAGCAACGAGCCGAGAACGGCCAGACCCATCGTCAGAAGGGTGCTTCCAGGTGCAACACGAATCCCGTACCGCAGCAACGTCAGCACTCGACCGACCGTAACCGGCCGCACCGACAAAACGCATCCGAGTTTCCGGCCGGGCCCGGAAAACGTCAGAGGATGCCGCGAGCCGCGAAGGCCTTCTGTACGGCGGAAGCCTGGCTCGGACCGTACAGCGACCGCGCGGTCTCGACCGTCTTCGCGGCAGCGGCGGCGAAACTCGTGTCCGGGTCGAAGCCGAACTGCGCGTCGATGATGATCCGGTCCGCCACCGTCGGGCCCAGGGCCAGACGGATGTCGTAGAGCGCCTGCGACCAGATCTCGCCGTCCGCGTGCACCTCGCCGACGACGTTCTCCGGGTAGTGCTTGCCGGCATCGAGACGGCGCAGGCAATGCGGGACGGTCGCCGTGTAGGACGTGGAGTCCCAGTCCATCACGCAGGCCAGATCCGCCTGGATCGGTACGCCGTACTTCTTCGCGACCCAGTAGCCGACGCTGACCGCGAAGTAGTCGCCGAACGCCTCGCCGATCGACCCGGCCTCGAGCGACGTGCCGAAGCCCGGCACCTGCGCATCGTGCACGGCGTGACCGGTCTCGTGCACGATCACCTCACCGTCCTCGGCGTCGTCCACGCCGCCCTTGCCGAGCGTGATGGTGTCGTGCTTGTCCCACGAGAACGAGTTGTCCACGCCGTACTGGTCGACCTTGTAGTCCTGGCTTTCCGCATTCACCGCGGGCAGGGTGCTGCCGAAGCCGAGCGACTGCAGGTACTTCTGCGCCTCGGTCCCCCAGAAGTA
Organism: Kribbella sp. NPDC004138; assembly: GCF_053603655.1. NCBI lineage: Bacteria > Bacillati > Actinomycetota > Actinomycetes > Propionibacteriales > Kribbellaceae > Kribbella > Kribbella sp. NPDC004138. Next base: position 173,335 of record NZ_JBSGFZ010000011.1, on the reverse strand, counting down.
CGACATCACCTGCTCGAACTGGTCGTCGTGCCGGTCGTAGAAGTAGGTGCCGTTCGTGGTGTACGCCGGGGTGCCGGTCGTACTGCGCACGTTCGCCCAGGCGCCGCTCAGGTACCCCGAGCCGTCCAGGTCGGTCAGCGTCACCTCGTAGTAGGCGCCCCGCGGCACGGCCGTCGCCGAGTCCTTCTGGTCGGTGAGCGACTCGTCGCCGCTCGACTGCACCGGGTTCGGGATGAAGACGAGCGCCTTGGCCGTCGTGGCGCCCGTCGGCGGTTTCGCGTCCGCGGCGGGGGCCGCCAGCGCCGCCAGGGTCAGCACGGCGGCAGACGTCAGGGCTACGGATGTTCTCCAGGTCTTCGACCGCATGGCTCGCTCCGGATCGTTCGCAGGGAAATGCCCCCACAAGGTAGATGCCCGAGCCCGGCGGCGGAAGATCTCGTCAGCCGACGATCGGCTCCGCGTGGGCCTCGGGGTAGCCGGCCGCGGCGAGGCGGTCGAGGGTGCGTTGCAGGACGGCCGTGTCCTCGAGGGTGCGGACCTCGGTGATCTTTCCCCACCTGATCCGCAGGAACTGGTGCACGACGTTCTCGTACGTCGACCCGTCCACGACGTTGACGTGGACGGTGACCGCGGTCGCGACCTGCGTGTTCCACGGCCACCCGCTGACGATCACGTCCTGTACGTCGAACCGCGTCCCCGGCAGCAGCCGGAAGCACCGCTCCCACCAGCGTCGCAGCGCCTCGTGGGTCCGCCGCTCGCCGCCGAGCGCATGGTCTCCGTAGAACCGGTACGTGAACGACGGCGCCATCCCGGCCACCATCGCCTCCCAGTTGCCCTCGCTGATCTGTGCGAACGCGTGCCGCACCTGTCGCGCCACTATCCGGTGATAGATCCCCATGCACCCACCGTAGGGCTAGTGAGTTCAATAACGCAACTGACTACACTCAGGGCATGCGGAACACCAGCTTCGCCTCGATGCACTGCTCGCTCGCCCAGTCCCTGGAGCTGATTGGCGACTGGTGGACGCCGCTCGTCCTGCGCGATCTGTACCTCGGCCTGAACCGCTTCGACCAGTTCGTCGCCGACCTCGGCATCTCCCGCAACCTGCTCACCGACCGCCTCGCCACACTCGTCGACGGCGGCCTGGTCCGACGTACGCCGTACCAGCAGAACCCGGTGCGCTACAGCTACGAGCTGACCGAGGCGGGCCGGGAGCTCGTGCCGATCCTGATGGCCCTCACCGCCTGGGGCGACCGCTGGGCGACTCCCCCGGCGGGTCAACCGATCCGGTTCACGCACTCGACCTGCGGCAAGCTGACGACCCCGACGGTCTGCTGCTCGGAGTGCGGCGAGGCGCTGGACATGGGCGACGTCGAGCCGTCGCCAGGACCCGGCGGCAGGACGGCGCCCGGCACGGCGTTGATCGCGAGCGTGCTAGGACTCGAGCCGGAGGCGTAGCAGCTCGGCGAGCGGCATCGACTCGCCGTCGCGGGCGCCCTGACCGACGACGAGCGGCGGGTCGGACGGCCGGACCCGCACCCCGGCGACGCGGGACTTCAGGCTGGCGGGTACGCCGAGGATGTAGAAGTTGCCGTCGACGTCCACGGCGAGCGAGCGGTTGCGGCGCAGGTACCACCCAGTCAGATCCGTGCGGTAGCTGGCGTTCGACCCGACGACCTGGGCTCGCAGCGGCTCGGGCGGCACGCCACGCTCGTTCATCGTCGCAACGAAGCCGGCCAGCAGCTCACGCGCCTGCGCGGCCTCGGCGGCGCGCTTGCGTTCCAGCGCGGCGCCGTGCTCGGCGGCCGCCTGCCGTCGTTCCTCCCGCCAGCTCGTCACCGTCTCAATCTATCCTCAATCAACACAGAGGCAGAACGGATGACCGGCCGGGTCCAGGAAGACGCGGAACGACGTGCCGGGCTGATGGTCGGGCTTGGTGGCGCCGATCGCGAGGACTTCCGGTTCGGCCTCGTCGAGGTCGCGGACCATGACGTCGAGGTGCAGCTGTTGCGGGACGTCCTGCGTCGGCCAGGTCGGCGGTTTGAAGTCCGCCACCTGCTGGAAGGAGATGCAGTTGCTGCCGTCCTCCGGGCGGATCTCCGCCCAGCCCTCGCGGGACTCGACCTTCCAGCCGAGCAGTTCGCCGTAGAACTGCGCGAGCCGCGCCGAGTCAGGACAATCCAGGACGAACGCTGGATACATTGCGATAGCCATGGCTCGCACCCTAGCCGCGGTTCCGGACGGTCTGCGTCCGGTTAGGCGGCCGAGTTTCCGACCAGCGTCTGCCACGCCCGGTCGACGCCGGCGGCGAGACAGCCCGCCACCACGGTCTCGGTGCCGAGCACGCTCGCCTTCACCTCGGGCATCACCGGCGCGAGCTGGCGCAGCTGCTTGGTGACAGCCTCCAGGAACCCTGGCGCCTGCCCGATACCGCCGCCGAGCACGACCAGGTCCGGATCGACGACGGTGATCACCGTGCAGACCGCCTTCGCGACCAGCAAGGCCTCCTCCGCGACGACCGCAGCGGCCAGTACGTCGCCCCGCGCGGCGGCCGCGAACACCTTCTCCGCCGTCGCGGCGCCGCGGACACCGGCCCGGCGCGCTGCGCGGACGACGGCTGCCGCCGACGCGGAGGCGTCGAACCCGCCCCGCTTGCGCGCGTCGCGGGGGTCGCTGCCGCTTCCTTCGGTGAACGGCAGGTACCCGATCTCCCCTGCCACTCCGTGCGACCCGTGCCGGAGCTTGCCGTCGAGCACCAGGCCCATGCCGATACCGGTGCCGACGCTCACGAACGCGAAACTCTCGACGTCCCTGCCGTGGCCGTGCACCCGTTCCGCGATCGCGGCCGCGTCGACGTCGTTCTCGATCATCAGCGACGGACCGAAGCGTTCGCGCAGCGCGGCCAGCGTCGCCGGCGAGTCCCAGCCCGACAGCCTGCCGGTCAGGGTCAACGCGTCGAGCCGCGGGTCGTAGACACCGGGACTGCCGAGCACGGTCTGCGTGAGTTGCCCGACCTCGATCCCCGCCTCGGCAGCCAGCGTCGCGGTCAGATCGACGAGCTCCTGAATGCGCGCCATCGCGTCGCCGGCCTTGGTCCGCACGCTCAGCCTGCTGCGCACGGTGCCGGCGAGATCCGCGATACCGCCGCGCAGGTACTCGCGCCCGACATCGAGTCCGAGCACGAACCCGGCCTCGGGCCGCACTTCGTACAGACTCGCGGCCGGCCCGGGCACGCCGGTGCGCTGGCCGGTGACGTGCACGAGACCGGTCCGTTCCAGCGACCCCAGCGCGGCGGACACCGTCGGCTTCGAGAGACCGGTGAGCCCGGCGAGCTCGGTGCGCGAGATCGGGCCGGACCGCCTGATGTGGTCGAGCAGCACCTGCTCGTTGATCTCGCGAATCAGCTGTGGTCGCGCCCCGCCGGCGACAACTGTCACGTCGACCCCCTCGCTCGCTAACAACTCGGCCACCAAGTCGGAGTTAAGGCTTGTGGTCCGCTGGTTGTTAAGTTAGTTTCCTATCGATTCTATTGGTCGGCGCGAGGAGGTGCCACCCTGTGGTTTCGACACCGGTCGTCCTCGGGCTGGACTTCGGCGGGACGAAGATCGCACTCGCCGTCGGCGACCTCACCGGCCGCCGGCTGAGCGGGACGGTCATCGACAGCCGGGACGGATCCGGTGACGCCGCCGCGGCGCTCACCCGGAGCCTCGCCGCGGCGCACGAGCTGCTCACCCCCAGCCAGGAGCTGACCGGGGTCGGCGCCGCCACACTGGGCATCCCGTACGACGACCGCGTCGAGCTGGCTCCCACCTTCCCGGGCTGGGGTGAGCTGCCCTTCGGGCGGCTGGTGCGGGACGCGTTCCCCGGCGTACCGGTCCGGCTGGCCACCGACGTGAAGGCAGCCGCGGAGGCCGAGCTGCGGTGGGGCGCGCTGGCGGGTTGCGACCCCGCGCTGTACGTCAATCTCGGCACCGGTCTGGCGGTCGCGATCGTTGCCGGCGGCACCGTGATCACCGGCGCGCACGGCGCGTCCGGCGAGATCGGCTACAACCTGCGCTCCGCCGCGGACGTGTACGCCGGCGGCGACGGGCGCACGATCCTGGAACACGTCGTCAGCGGTCAGGCGCTCGAGACGACCGGCAGCGCCCGGCTCGGGCGACCGGTCACGGCCGCCGACGTCTTCACGATGGCGCGCAGCCAGCCGGCGGCCGCCGTCCTCACCGACGAGTTCGTCCGGGAGCTGGCCCTGCATCTGGCCAACCTGGCCATCGCGGTCGACCCGTCCCGGATCGTCGTCGGCGGCGGGCTGGTCCGGTCCTGGGACCAGCTCGAACCCGGCCTGCGTCGCGCCCTCGACGCCGCCGTCCCGTTTCCGCCGGAGCTTTCGGTGGCACGGTTCCCGACGGAGGCGCCGCTGATCGGGGCGCTCGCCCTGGGCGTCGAGGCAGCAGGCGCCGTCCTCGGCGCGGAAGCATTCGCATGAGCAGGATTCCAGTAGCGAAAGGCAGAAGACGATGAGGGGCATCACACGCATCGCCGTCGCCGCCCTGGCGGTCGGCGCACTGACCGCCGGATGCGGCGGTGGCGACAAGCCGATCGGGAACGCGGCGTCGTCCAACCCGTCGTCGTCGAGCAGCAGCGGCGGCGGGTCCACCGGCGAGCACAAGAAGGGCGGCACCGTCACGATCGCGAACGTCGGCGGGCAGACCTGGCCGTGCCAGTTCAACCCGTTCAACCCGGCGGTCAACCAGGTCGCGCTCGGCTTCGTCTACGAGCCGCTGACGTTCGTCAACGTGCTGAAGGCCGGCGCCACCACGCCGATGCTGGCCACCGCGTTCACCTGGTCGCCGAAGAAGGACTCGATCGACTTCACCATCCGCGACGGCGTGAAATGGAGCGACGGGCAGCCGTTCACCGCCGACGACGTCGTCTACACCTTCAACCGGATGAAGGAGCAACCCGCGCTCGACCTGTACTCGCTGTGGACCGGCGCCGGCCTGACCAGCGTCACGGCCGCCGGCAACAAGGTCACGCTGAAGTTCAAGTCCGCAGCCGAGCCGTACTTCTTCAACTTCGCCGGCCAGGTCGGCATCGTGCCGAAGCACATCTGGTCGACCGGCGAGGCCGCGTCGAAGCCGGCCACCTGGACGAACACCAAGCCGATCGGCACCGGGCCGTTCACCGTCGAGTCGTGCAGCCCCAACAACATCTCGTACGTCGCCAATGGCAGCTACTGGCAGCCGGGCAAGCCGTACGTCGAGAAGGTGCAGTACCCGGCGTACCTGGACAACAACCCGGCCAACCTCGACCTGGCCAGCGGCAAGGCGCAGTGGGGCGGCCAGTACATCCCGAACATCGACAACTTCTACAAGGCGAAGTCGCCGGAGAACAACTACTGGTTCCCGCCGACCGCGAACGTCGCGCTGGTCCCGAACAACGACCCGTCCCGGCCGGCGACCAGCAAGCTCGAGGTCCGGCAGGCGATCGCGTACGCGCTCGACCGCGAGCAGATCTCGAAGATCGGTGAGAGCGGGTACCAGCCGGCCGCGAACCAGACCGGTGTGGTGACGCCGACCTTCGACAAGTACTTCGACAAGGACGCGCTGGCCGCGGCCGGGTACGACAAGCCGAACCCGGACAAGGCGAAGCAGCTGCTGCAGACCGCCGGGTACTCGGAGTCGAACCCGCTGAAGCTGAGCGTCATCACGGTCACCGGCTACACCGACTGGGACGCGTCGCTGGCGGTTGTGAAGCAGCAGCTCGCGAAGGTCGGGATCGAGCTGACGATCCAGGACCTGCAGCAGCAGTCGTACAACCAGAAGCTGTACACCGGTGACTACGACCTCGCGTACTCCAGCCTGTCCGGCGGCCCGACGCCGTACTACGAGCTGCGGCAGCTGCTGTACTCGAAGAACTCGGCGCCGATCGGCAAGCAGGCGAACAGCAACTACTCGCGCTACATGAAGCCCGAGGTGGACAAGCTGTTCGACCAGTACGCCGCCGCGGACCCCGACACGCAGGTCAAGCTGATCAAGCAGATCTCGTCGTACATGATCAAGGACGTGCCGCTCATCCCGACCACCGAGTCGGTCGACTGGTACCAGTACAACACCAAGGACCTGGACGGCTGGCCGACCCAGGACAACCCGTACGCGCAGCCCGCGCCGTACAACATCCCCGACGTCGGCCAGGTGCTGACCAACCTGTACTCGAAGTCCGCCCAGAAGTAGTGAGGATCTGACAAGCGTGAGCACGAGGAGCTGGTGGGAGTGCGATACCTGATACGACGCCTCGGGTTCTTCGTGCTCACGCTGTGGGCGGCGATGACGCTGAACTTCTTCATCCCGCGGATGATGCCGGGCAGCCCCGAGGAAGCACTACGCCAACGGCTGAGCAAGGGCGGCGCGGTGGTGACGCCCGAGCAGTTGCGGACGGTCCTGGCCGAGTTCGGTTTCGACCCGGACAAGAACATCATCTTGCAGTACGGCGAGTACCTGCGGTCGATGGTCACCGGGCACTGGGGCGTGTCGATCGGCAGCAGTCTCGGCGTCCCGGTGACGACGCTGATCGGCGACGCGCTGCCGTGGACGCTCGGCCTGGTCGGTATCGCGACCGTGCTGGCGTTCGTCATCGGCACGCTGATCGGCACCGTGGCCGGCTGGCGGCGCGGCGGCCTGATCGACGGGATCGTCCCGCCGGTGTTCATCGTCACGTCGGCGCTGCCGTACTTCTGGGTCGCGCTGCTGCTGATCTCGCTGTTCGCGATCGGCAGCAACCCGATCCTGCCGAACGACTTCAACTACGACCAGGGCCTGACGCCGGCGTTCACCGGGGAGTTCGCCTGGAGCGTGATCAAGCACGGCATCCTGCCGGCCGCGACGATCCTGATCACCGCGGTCGGCGGCTGGATCCTCACCATGCGGAACAACATGGTGACCACCCTGGCCGAGGACTACGTCCGGATGGCCCGCGCGAAGGGCATCCCGAACCGCAGGATCATGTTCGGGTACGCTGGGCGGAACGCGTTCCTGCCCAACCTGTCCGGGTTCGCGATGTCGCTCGGCTTCGTGATCTCCGGAACGATCCTGGTCGAGTACGTCTTCAACTACCCCGGGCTCGGCTACATGTTCTACAACGCGACGGTGAGCACCGACTACCCGTTGCTGCAGGCCCTTTTCCTCCTGGTCACGCTGGCGGTGCTGATCTGTGTCCTGCTCTGCGACTTCGCGGTCTTCCTGCTCGACCCCCGAGCCCGGACGAAGGGATAACCGATGAGCGCAGTTGTTGCCGGCGCGTCGGCCCCGGTGTCGGGCTCGGCCCGCCGCCCGCGTGGTGGTCTGTTCCGCGCCATCCTGCACAATCGCAAGGCCATGGTGGGGGCGGGTCTGCTGCTCCTCTTCATCCTGCTCGCCGCCTTCCCGGCGCTGTTCGTGCCAGGGGCGCACCACGATCCACAGGCGATCGGCGACCTGCCGCTGCAGAAGCCGTCCGCCGAGCATTGGCTCGGTACGACGGGACTCGGGCAGGATGTGTACGCCCAGCTGATCTACAGCACCCGGGAATCGCTGGTGATCGCAGTGGTCGCCGGCCTCGGCGCCACGATCCTTTCGGTGCTGATCGGCGTCTCCGCGGCATACCTGGGCGGGTTCGCGGACGACGGGCTGTCGATGTTGACCGACATCTTCCTGGTGCTGCCGACGTTCCCGCTGATCATCGTGCTGGCCACCTACGCCGGCAAGGGCAACCTGACCGTGATCATCATCGTGCTGATCCTGACCGGGTGGTCGTACGGCGCCCGGCAGATGCGGGCGCAGGCGCTGTCGCTGCGGAACCGGGACTTCCTGGAATCGGCGCGGGTCCGCGGCGAGCGGCGCTCGTACATCATCGTGGTCGAGGTGCTGCCGACGATGATCTCGCTGATCGTCGCGAACTTCCTCGGCGCCGCGCTGTACGCGGTGCTGACCGCCGCCGGCCTGCAGTTCCTCGGGCTCGGCGATCCCAACTCGCTGAGCTGGGGCACGATGCTCTACTGGGCGCAGAACCAGGGCGCCCTGGTGAACGGCCTGCCCGCGTGGGCGCTCTCGCCGGGCCTGGCGGTCGCCCTGCTCGGTGTGTCCTTCGCCCTGCTCAACTACGCGTTCGACGAGATCAGCAACCCCGCGCTGCGGCCGGTTCGGAGGCGACGTGCACGGCAACACTGAGAGCAGGCAGCTTCTTGAGGTCCGGGACCTGACCGTCTCGTACGACACCGGGGACCGCCCGGTCGTCGCGGTCGATCAGGTCGACCTCGACGTCCATGCCGGCGAGTTCGTCGGCATCGTCGGCGAGTCCGGCTGCGGCAAGTCGACGCTGCTGTTCGCGATCGCGCAACTGCTGTCGTCGCCGGCCGCGATCACCGGCGGCAGCGTGACCTTCCAGGGGCAGAACCTGGTGACGATGACCGAGAAGCAGCTGTCCGCGTTGCGGTGGCGCGACTTCTCGGTCGTGATGCAGAGCGCGATGAACGCCCTGAACCCGGTGAAGAGCATCGGGGCGCAGTTCCACGACGCGATCATGGCGCACGACGAGACGGTCGGCGACAACCGCCCGGCCGAGGTCCTGCGACTCGTCGGCATCGACCCGATCCACCTGCGCAGCTACCCGCATCAGCTGAGCGGCGGGATGCGGCAGCGGGCGATGATCGCGATGGCGCTGCTGTTCACGCCCGATCTGATCATCATGGACGAGCCGACGTCCGCGCTCGACGTGGTCGCGCAGCGGTCGCTGATGGTGCAGATCAAGGAGTTGCAGAAGCAGCTCGGGTTCGCGGTCATCTTCGTCACGCACGACATGTCGCTGGTCAGTCACTTCTCGGACAAGCTGGTGGTGATGTACGCCGGGCAGGTCGTCGAGTTCGGCGACACGCGCGCGGTGTTCGACGCGCCGCAGCACCCGTACAGCGCCGGGCTGCTCGACGCCTTCCCGTCCATCCGCGGGCCGAAGGTGCCGCTGACAGGTATCCCGGGCAGCCCGCCGAACCTGGCCGATCCCCCACCGGGCTGCCGCTTCCAGCCGCGCTGCCCGAAGGCGTTCGAGGACTGCCCGAAGATCGCCCCGGAGCTGTACAACGTGGGCGGCGGGCAGGCTCGTTGCCTGTTGCACGTCCCTGATCTCGTTCGGGAGGCGCAGTGACCACCGCCGACATCTCCCACGTGGAGACCGAGTCCACGGCCGCCGCACCGTTGCTCGAGGCCAAGGGATTGACGCGGCACTTCCGCGTCGGCCGCGGGTTCTCGCGGCAGCTGCTGCACGCGGTCGACGACGTGAACTTCTCGATCGGCCGGCAGGAGATCGTCGCGCTGGCCGGCGAGAGCGGGAGCGGCAAGAGCACGATCGCGCGGCTGCTGGCCGGGGTGTACCGGCCGACGGGCGGCGAGATCTTCTACCAGGGGCGGGCGATGTCGACGTACCGCTCCCGGAAGGACCAGCTGTCGTACCGCGGCGACGTACCGATGGTGTTCCAGGACCCGTTCAGCTCGCTGAACCCGGCGTTCCGGGTGTCGCACGGAGTCCTGCGGTCGCTCAAGCTGCATCGTCCGTCGTTGTCGCGGGCGCAGCGGTTCGAGGAGGCGGAGCGGGTCGTCGAGGCGGTCGGGTTGTCCCCGGCCGGTGACATCATGCAGCGGTACCCGTACGAGCTGAGTGGTGGCCAACGGCAACGGATCGGGTTCGCGCAGGCGCTGGCGCACAAGCCGAAGCTGATCCTGGCCGACGAGCCGGTGTCGATGCTCGACGTGTCGATCCGGATCGGGCTGCTGAACCTGATGGCGGAACTGCGCAGCTCCGAAGGCGTCTCGTTCCTCTACATCACCCACGACATCGCGAGCGCCCGGTACGTCGCCGACCGGTTGATGATCATGTACGCCGGGCACGTCGTCGAGACCGGCCCGACCGAGTCGGTCCTGCAGAACCCGAAGCACCCGTACACGGATCTCCTGCTGGGCGCCGTACCGGATCCGCGGGCACCGTTGACGACCGGCATCGAGGGCGACACCGGCGAACCTCCCAAGGTCATCGACCCCACCCCCGGCTGCCGCTTCCGCTGGCGCTGTCCCCTGGCCGTCGATCGCTGCCACGTGGAAACCCCGGTCCTCCGCACCCTGGGCAAGAACCACCAAGCCGCCTGCCACGTCGCCACGCCTGACACCTGATGCAGATCCTCTCCTCGCTGCCCCCTCAGCTGACGGTCACCTCCAGCGCCTCGCCCGGTGCGACGACCACCGACCGTCCGAGTGTGACGACCGCCCGGTTGCCGTCAGCAACTACCCGCGCGGCCAGCCGCTCACGCCCCAGTCTGACTTCGACGTGGTGGGCCGGCTTGGTGGTGTCGAAGGACAGGGTGTTGAGGGTCAGTCGGCCGTAGCGGACCTCGACCGACGCGGAGAGGTTGCCCGGCGTACGGCGTTGGCTGTACGATCCCCAGCCCTCCGCGGCGGTGAACGCGCAGCGGAAGTTCTCCGGGTGGATGCGTGGTGCGAAGCCGAGGTGGCCGCGGGGGCCGTGGTACTCGTAGCCGCAGGCGGCCAGGTAGACGCCGTAGCCCATCATCGCGCGGGCGTAGTGGTCGCTGGCCTCGATCTCGTTGTAGGGATTGCGCTTCCGGGCCGAGTACCGCTCGTACATCGCCCGGGTGACGGCGAGGGCCTCCTCAGTCATGCCCTCGGCGAACAGCTGCGCTGCGAACTGGTACTCCTGCCCGGTCCAGACCTCGTTGAAGTACATCAGCCCGCGCGTCTCGGACGACCCGCCGTGCGGCCACGTCGCCATGATGACGCCGCTCTCACCTTCGATCGTGTAGACCCGCCCGACCCCGATCCCCGGCGGCCGGTACGTCCCCGGATCCGCCCGGAAGTTGGACTCGTACAGGCGCCGCAGCGCCGTCCGCGCCTGCTCGGCCGGGAACACCCGCGGCAGGCCGAGCTGTGCCGCGTACGTCTGCCCGTACATCTGGTCGACGAACAACCCCCGGTTGCTGTTCTCTGCCGCCGGATGCGCCGGGTCGACCTTCTGCACGTAGTACCCGTACTCGTCGTTCCACAGTGTCGTGGCCAGGTACGCCGACCCGCGCTCGGCGATCGCCGTGTACCGCGCGGCGCTCGCCGCGTCACCGACCTCGCCGGCCATCGCGGCGGCCGCCCGGAGCGCGGCGACGTACAGCCCGCTGATCCACGGCACCTCGCCGAACCACTCGGTGTCGAGCGTGTTCCACTGGCTGCCGCGGAAGATGCCGTCCTCGTCCGGCCCGTCCCGGTGCGTCACCAGGAACTCGACCGCCGTCCGCACCCGCGGCCAGACCCGGCGCAGGAACGCCGAGTCCTTGCTCATCTGGTGCTCGCGGTAGATCCGCAGGATCGTCCCGGTCTGCCCGTCCGCGAACGACGTCGACGCGTCGCCGGCCTCGCCGCGGTTGCCGATCTCGCCGGTCGGCCGGAACGCGATCCCGAGGTCGACCCGTTCCCGGGTGTCGCGCTCGAGCGCAGGGAACAGCCGTGCGATCGCCTGCGCGTAGTTCCACACGTGCTCGCACGTCCCGGCGCAGCAGTACGTCCCCTCCCACGCGTAGAAACGCCCGTCGTCCCAGCGGTAACAGGTGCTCGTCGCGAGCGTGGACGCGGTTGCGAGGGTCCGCTCGAGGAACCAGTGCGGCAGCGTCGAATCGTCGTACCAGGTCTGCACCCAGAGCTTGGTGTCGCGTTCGAGGCGCTCGGCGTGGGCAGCCAGGTACGACACCACGTCGCGCGCGGAGGTGAACCGGGTCGCGTAGTGCCGGCGGAACGTCGAGGCGCCGACGAGTTCGGCGAACAACTCGCGCTCGGGGTTCGGGAAGAACCAGCCGTACGCGAACCGGATCGTCCGCGACTCCCCTGGTTTCAGCGTCACTGTCACGGCTACGGTCCCGGCCTGCGGCCCGTCCGATTCCGCCGGCGCCGCGCCCGAATCGAAGAGCGCGTCGACGGAAGACCACTCGGCGATCGACGGCCGGACCACCCCGCCCGGCGTCAGCGCCGCCAAGGCGAACGTGCCGCCGTCGGGACGCTCCGCCACCGGCTGCCGGCGGATCGGGCGGTCGCTGAACAGGATCCGGTCCACGTTCACGTGACCCCAGCCGCCGGTGTTGGCGTCGACGATCTCCAGGTGCGCCGTCTTCCCGGCGTACGCGCCCACATCCATCGACACCGCGGTCAGCGGCTCGATGTCCGTCCCCGCCGTCGAGGCCACGACCTGCCCGTCGACCACGACGTTGAGACACGTCTCGCCCTGGTGGTGACCGCCGCCGACCCAGGCCGTGACGAACCGCCGCTCGATCACGAAGTCGCGGCTGGTCAGCGAGCCTGTGTACCGGTCCGGGTCGCCGGTGCCGCGGAAGTTGTACGACGTGGCGAACCGCCCGCTGACGTTCAGCTCGGTCCGCACTCCGAACGGCCGCCGGAACCCGTCGGGCGTCTCGGCCGCGGTCACCGGGCCCGCGCCGAACGCCTCACCGGCCACGGTCCACCCGTCGTACGTCGGCTGGTCCCAGGTCTCGAACACGATGTCCGGCCGGTCCGTGAACACGATCGCGTCACAGCTGAGATGACCCCACGCACCCGTCGATGCGTCGACGATCTCGATCCGCGCCGTCCGTCCCGCGGATGCTCCGACGTCCAGCATCTGCGCCACCAACGGCTCGCTCTCGGCACCCGTCGCGGTGGCCACGACCTGTCCGTCGACGACCACGTTCACGCACGTCTCGCCGGGATGACGTCCGCCGCTGACGCCGACCGCGACGTAGCGGCGTTCGATCGTGAACTCGCGGCTCGTCAGCTTCCCGACCGGGACGTCGTACCCGCCGCCGCGGAAGTCGTACGACGTGACGAAGCGCGTCCCCGACACGTTCAGATCGCCGAAGCGCTTCATCAGGTTCGGTACGTCGAGCGGCCGCACCGGGCCGGCGCCGAACGCGTCGCCGGTGACGGTCCACCCGTCGTAGGTGTCCTTCTCCCAGTCCTCGAACACGATGTCGTCCTGCACGGAGTCGTCGTCGACAGCGCCGAACTCGAGACCGTCCCGGAAGCCGCTCGCCCGCAACCTGGTGGGCTGGCGGAAGCGGCTCTCGATGCAGACCGGGTTCTCGGCGTACCCGAGCAGCGACGCGCGGACCGGATCCGGCGACGTGTTCCGCAGGGTGAACGCCATGATCGTCGCCGGCAGCGTCGAGTCCGGCGTGGACAGCGGGACGAACGGCGAGAAGGCCTCCAACCGAACGGACACCGGGCTGTCCGCGTCGCCGTACGCGACCCGGCCGATCGGGTACGAACCGGTGAACTCGACGTCGGCGAACCCGGTCGCGTCGACGCGGCGGGTCGTGGTCCGGCCGCGCGTGGTCGTCCGGAGCGCGAACCCCTGGCCGAACCGCCCGGCGCCGGGCTGGTCGGCGGACAGCGGATCGGCGTAGTTGTGCCCGGAGAAGTCCGCGCCGCCGAGCGGGAACGACGTCGGGTTGAAGATGTCCCAGGCCCATAGCCGCCCGTCGCCGGCCAGGTAGACCTGCCCCGTCGTCCCGCCGCCGACCGGCATCCCGATCCTCGGCAGCGCGGCACCGGTGTACGACGTCGGCGTACCGCGGTCGAAGAGCACCGCCGGATCACGGCGCGGCGGCGCGGCCAGGGCGGCGAGCGCCCGACCGGGAACGGCGAGCGCACCGACCGCGCCGGCGCCGAGAGCGATGAACGTCCGGCGACTCAGCTGGGCCCGGGGACAGTCACCGGCACAGGATCTGCTGGCGCAGCCGGGCGGAAGATCCTGCGTGGTCATTCGGTTCTCCTTCACGGGCGGAGGCGGGAGAAATCGATTTCCGACACCGTAGCCAGCAGCTTGGTCGAGGTCAACGGGTCCCGGTGGGCGAAATACTGTTCGACGCACATCGAACAACGTCGTAAGGTGGCCGTATGCCCCTGGAGCACCGCCGGCCGGTCGTCGCGCTCGCGCTGATCGCCTCGTTCATGGTCTTCGTCGACAGCACGATCGTGAACGTCACCCTCGCCCAGCTCGCCACCCACCTGCACGCGTCCCGCGCCGAGCTCGAGTGGTCGCTGAATGCCTACACCTTGTCGTTCGCGGCGCTGATGCTCGGCGCCGGAGCGATCGCGGACACCCTCGGCGCGAAGCGGGCGTTCCTCGCCGGGCTGCTCGTGTTCACGCTGTCGTCGGCTGTCTGCGCAGCCGCCGGCTCGATGCTGATGCTGAACCTCGCCCGGCTGGTCCAGGGCGCGGGGTCCGCGCTGCTCCTGCCGAGCGCGCTGGTCCTCGCGACCGCGTCCGCGACCGACGAGCACGCACGCCACCGCCTGGTCAGCTGGTGGGCCGCGGCCGGCGGCGCCGGGATGGCGGCCGGGCCGCTGCTCGGCGGCGGCCTGGTCGCACTCGCGGACTGGCGCGCCGTCTTCGCGGTCAACGTCGTGATCGGCATCCCCGCCGCGCTCTGGGCATGGCGTTCGATGCCGGCCGTCGAGCGGCGGTTCCGGCGGCCGGACGTCGCCGGGATGGCCACCGCGACCGCGTTCATCGGCGGCCTGGTGTTCGCGCTGATCGAAGCTCCCGCGCGCGGCTGGCTGGACCCGGCCGTCATCGGTGCGGTCGCGATCACCCTCGCGGGTCTGGCGGGGTTCGTCCTGGTCGAGCGATCCGTCCGGTCGCCGCTGCTGCCGTTGAAGCTGTACGCCGAGCGCGGCTTCGCGACCGCGGCGCTGCAGGGCGCCTTGCTCAACTTCGCCTTCTACGGCGTGCTGTTCACGATGAGCCTGCTGCTCCAGCAAGGGCGGCACCTCAGCGCCCTCGTCACCGGGCTGCTCTTCCTGCCGCTGACCGGCCTGATCTCGATCGCCAACCTGTGCTCCGCGCCGCTCACCCGCCGCCTCGGCAGACCGGCCGTGCTCGCGATCGACCAAGCGGTGCTCACCGTCGCGCTGCTCGCCCTGGCCTGGGCAAGTACGTCGCCGGCGGTGTGGCCGATGGTGCTCGCACTGGTCCCGATCGGGTTCAGCTCCGGCCTGCTCGTACCGACCATGACCGCACAGTCGATCGCCGCGGTCGAGCCCGGCCTGCACGGCGCCGCGTCGGCTGCGTTCAACACGTCCCGTCAGATCGGCGGGGCGATCGGTGTGGCGACGTTCGGCCCACTGCTGGGCACCGCGCACGATCTCGCCCGCGGCTTCGTCACCTGCGCGCTGGTCGCCGCCGCCGCGAGCATCGCCGGCCTGGGAGTCACCGCGTTCGGCCGCCGGACCCCGGTTCTCGTACCCTCGACGGCAGCCGATTCGTGATCGGCGACGCGCTGGAGGAAACTGCTCGCCGGGGTACGAATCGGACAGACCGGGGGCCGGGCGCAACCAATCGGCGGGCACGGAGCGTCTAGCAGGTGGAGAGGGGGGCGAGTGGCGCAGCCGAAGAGGCGGTGGGGTACGACCGTCGCGCTGACGCTTGCCTGCGTCCTGGTCTGCGGTGTCGCCTTCGCCGGCGCGGTCTTCGTGCTGATGCCGGGCGCCCGCAACCGCCCCACCGCCGCGTCCGCCGACGGATCGCCGACCCCTGGCAGCCCACCGCCCAGCCCGACAGCCAGTCCACGGCCGTCTGTCCCCGACACGACCTCTAGCGAGGAGCCGCTGCCCGGCGTCGACACCCCGGCCACTCCCCCGCCGTCGACCCCGGTCGCGAACACCGGCACCTACGCGTGCCCGGGGTTCAGCGGCATCCAGTCCGGCGTCCCGCTGCCGATGCTGCTGCAGGACACGTTCGCGTGGGGCGACGACCCGCCGTACAAGGTCGGCAACGGGAGCGGCGACGTCAACTGGCGCTCGAACCCCTACCAGAAGCCGAGCTGGTACATGTGGCTGCACTCGTTGCGCTGGCTGGGCAACGGCATCGAGGCCGGGCAGCGCGGTGACCGCAAGGCGCTGCGGCATGTGCTGGCGATCATCCACGACTGGGTGCAGGACAACCCGTACTCGTGGAAGGGCGATGTCGGCGCGTGGGAGGCCACGATGCACCGCACCAACGTGTTGCTGTGCGCCCGGCAGGCCGTGCTCACCGGGATGCGGGTCAGTTCGCTGCCGACGCAGTACGCCTGGCTCGACAAGGCGCTCGTGGACCACGCGCAGTTCATGATCGTGAACTGGAGCGGGTCGTCCAACCACGGGACGGACGAGAGCATCGCGCTGTTCGGCGTGGGCTGCACGCTGAAACGTCCGGAGCTGAAGAAGCTGGCCGTGGACCGGCTGACCCAGGCGATCACGACGGCGATCGACCCGCAGGGGTCGACCAACGAGCAGTCGGTCGGGTACGCGATGTTCAACTACCTGCTCTGGGGCCGGGCGACGACGACCCTGCAGCGCTGCGGCGCCAACCCCGGGCAGGTGATCGCCCAGCGGCGCGCCGCGTTGTCGGAGTGGCTGGCGCTCGCGACCAAGTCGACGGGCGAGCTGCAGCAGGTCGGTGACGCCGTCCGGCAGAAGCCGACCGGTGCGGCCGGGACCGCGCTCGACTATGTGGCCTCGCTCGGCAAGCGCGGCACGAAGCCGTCCAAGCGGGTCGCGGTCTACGACGCCGGATACATCTTCGGCCGGACCGGATGGGGCGAGACCCGGCCGTTCGGGCAGGAGGCGACGTACAGCATCCGGTACGGCGTCGCGCGGACGCTGCACGGTCACGACGACCACATGTCGATCACCTACTCGTCGCACGGCCACGACGTCCTGATCGATCCGGGACACTCCGGGTACAAGCTCGACAAGTGGCAGGCGTGGTCGAAGAGCCAGGCCGCGCACAACGTCATGACGATCCCGTCGGCGGAGACCGTGAGTGTGCCGACACAACTGGTCCGCGCGTCGATCACGCCGACCTGGGAGTCGTACTCGCTCGCCGACTCGCCCGCGCCGGGCGTGACCCGCAAGCGCGACGTCCTGGTCCTCAAGGATCCGGACCTGGTCATCACGCTCGACCGCGGCCAGGCGACGAGCACCCAGCGGTACGAGACGCTCTGGCATCTCGCGCCGGACCAGAAGGTGACGGTCCAGTCGCCGACCACCGCTGTCGCCACCGGCGGCAAGTCGAAGACCTACCTGCTGCAGATCCCGTACCAGCAGCAGCCGCCCGCCGACGGCATCACCGTCGTCCAAGGCCGGCAGGATCCGGTCCAGGGCTGGTACTACCCCGACATCTTCCACCGCGAGCCGGCGCCCGTGGTCAAGTTCAACCGCAACGGCAACGCCGCGACCGTCCTCTCCGCGATCGTCCCGGCCGGCTCCACCGAGGCCGTCACGTACAAGACCCGCGCGGTCAGCGGCATGTTCTTCGTCGACCTCACCGTCGGAGCCCGCAAGACCACCATCCGGATCCAGCAGGACGGGCGCCTGACCCGCATCAGCTGATCGCCGGCCGGGTGGTCACAATCGGAACGGTTGCACTGTCTTTCCTGTGGGTTCGAGTCCTTGGGAGGTAGTGGATGAGTAGGCATCCGGCGGCGCGGGATCACTGTCTGAGTCTGGTGCGCAGCGTGGATCGGCCGACTGGTGGAGCGCGGTACGGGCGGATGTTCCCGGAGCTGGAGCCGCTCGGCGCCGACCCGCAGGTGCTGATGCGGGCGGGCGCGGACGGCGGGATCTGTGACGCCGCCGCGGTGCTCGATCCCGGCAGCGGCGGGGACGACGCGGAGCAGGCGGCCGGGTGGCCGTTCTTCGGGCAACTGCTGGCCCACGACACGACCGCGGACCGCTCGCCGATCGCGGGCGGCGTCGAGACCGGCGCGTTGCGGAACGCACGCTCGCCGCGGCTGAACCTGGAGATGCTGTACGCCGACGGCCCGATCGGCTCGCCGTACCTGTTCGACCTGCACGACCCGGCGAAGTTCCTGCTGAACGGGGACGACGTACCGCGGAACCCGCAGGGCGTGGCGCTGATCGGCGACCCACGCAACGACGTCCACCTGTTCTCGTTGACGCTGCACGTGGCGTTGCTGCGGGCGCACAACCGGATCGTCGACCGGCTGCGGGCGAGCGGCATTCCCGAGGACGAGGTGTTCGAGCGGGCACGGATCACGCTCACCTGGCACTACCAGTGGGTGGTGGTCCACGACTTCCTGCCGCGGCTGGTCGGGCAGCCGCTGGTGGACGAGGTGCTGACCGGCGGCGGGAAGTGGTTCACGCCGGAACCGCTGCAGGCGTTCATCCCGTTGGAGTTCGCGGATGCGGCGTACCGCTACGGTCACGGCCAGATCCGGCATACGTACCGCCTGACCGCGGGTGGACCCGAGGTGCCGCTGTTCCCCGATCTGGTCGGCTTCGGGCCGCCTCGGCAGCAGCTCGATCTCACGCAGGTGTTCGACGTCCCCGGTCGTCCGCCGGCGCAACGCGCGAAGCGGCTCGACGGGCGGCTCCCCGCGAGCCTGATCGGGCTGCCGGAAAAGGTCACCGGCGCCGTCGACGAGGCGGCGTACAAGTCCCTCGCGGTCCGGGATCTGCTCCGCGGCGACAGCACCGGCCTGCCGAGCGGTGAGAAGGTCGCCGAGCTGCTCGGCGTACCGCCGCTGACCGAGGGCACCTGGCCGGGCGGTACGCCGTTGTGGTTCTACGTCCTGAAGGAGTCCGAGGCCTTCGGCGACGGCGACCGCCTCGGGCCTGTCGGCGGACGCATCGTCGCCGAGGTACTGCTCGGACTGCTGCGGGCCGACCCGGCCGGCTACCTCAGTCTCGAGCCCGGCTGGCAGCCGACACTGCCCGCCAACGGCGAGACGTTCGGGCTGACCGACCTGCTCATCCCGGACGGCTTGCGCTGAGGCTGCGGGCCTTGGCCTCGGTCTGGAACGCCTCGCGCGGACTCTGGACCGAGGCCAGCGACACGATGTCGCGGCCGTAGAAGAACGACACCAGCCAGATCGACAGCACGCGCATCTTCCGGTCCCAGGTCGGGACCGCCAGCACGTGGTACCCGCGGTGCATCAGCCACGCCGGCAGGCCCTTGATGACGAGCCGCTTGTACTGGAAGATCCCGTGCCCGAGGCCGAGCGTCGCGATCACGCCGAGGCTGTTGTGCACATAGTTCTTCGGCGCCCGCCCGCGCAGCGACCGCAGCAGGTTCTTCGCCAGCAACTTCCCCTGCCGTACGGCGTTCTGCGCGTTCGGGACCGTGTACGCGCCCTCGACCGGCGACGTCAGGTCGGGCACCGCCGCGTCGTCACCGGCGGCCCAGGCGTCGGTGACCACCTCGGCGTCGGTGCCGATCCGCAGGTCCGCCCGGACCTGCACCATGCCGCGCTCGTTGTGCGGCAGGTCGGTGTGGTTGCGCAGCAGCCGGGTCGCGGCGTTGCCCGCGGTCCAGACGATCAGCTCCGAGTCGAACTCGGACCCGTCCGACAGCACCACGTGACCGTCGTCGGCCGACTGCATCGTGGTGTTCAGGTGCACGACCGCACCACGCTTCTCGAGCATCTTCACGACCCAGTCGCCCGGCCGGTCGGTCACCTCCGGCAGGATCCGCGGGGTCGCCTCGACCAGGTGGAACCCGAGCTCGTCCGCGGACAGCTCGGGGTACTTCTTCAGCAGCGCCCGCGCCAGCGACAGCAGCTCCGCGAAACCTTCCACACCGGAGAACCCGCCGCCGACGAACGTGACCGTCAGCAGCTTGCGCCGCGCCGGGCCCGGCTCCAGCCCGGCCGCCTCGTCGAACGCGGTGAACAGCCGGTCCCGGATCGCCACGGCCTCCTCGACGTGCTTCATCCCGATCGCCCGTTCGGCCACGCCAGGGACGTCGAACGTCCGCGTCACCGCTCCGGCGGTCACCGCGATCACGTCGTACGTCAGCTGGTAGTCCGGCCCGTCCGCGGGGTGGATCGTCACGGTCCTGTCCGCGTGCGAGATGTTCGTGACCATGCCGGCCACCAGCTTGGTGTGCCGCAGGTTGCGCCGCAGCGACACGGCCGCGTGCCGGGCCTCGACGGACCCGGCGACCACCTCGGGCAGGAACGGCTGGTACGTCATGTACGGCCGCGGGTCGACCACGACCACCTCGGCCTCGCCGCGCCGCAGCTTCTTCTCCAGCCGCCACGCCGTGTAGAACCCGGCATATCCGCCGCCCACCACCAGGATCCTGCGCACCGCACTCTCCGTCCGTTGAACTTCCCACACGTAAGACACCCGGCCGCGGCCGGTTGTGACATCTACGGGCGGAGCTGCTTGCGGGACGTGATGCCCAGCTTCGCGAAGACCTTGCGCAGGTGCCACTCGACAGTGTGCTGGCTGAGGAACATCTGCGCACCGATCTCGGCGTTCGTCAGCCCCGCGCCGGCCAGATCGGCGATCCGCGCCTCCTGCGCCGTCAACGAGTCCCGGCCCGAGGTGTCCGCCGTACGGCGTTCGTCCAGCACCTCACCGGTGGCCGCGAGCTCCCGCGCCGCCCGCTCCGCGAACGCGCCGGCACCGGCCTCCGAGAACAGCTTGTAGGCCATCCGCAGCTGTCCGCGCGCGTCCTGCCGGCGGCCCTCCCGCCGCAGCCACTCGCCGTACACCAGGTGCGTCCGCGCCAGGTCCATCCGCATCCGCGTGCGGCTCAGCCGCTCGATCCCTTCCTGGTACGCCGCCTCGGCCGCGCGACCGTCCGCCCGCAGCCCGGTCGCCCGCGCCAGGACCCCGAGGCCCCAGTCCGTTCCGGTGGCCTCGGCCTGCGCCTTCAGCCGGCCGTACCCTTCCGCCGCGGCCTCGGGCCGTCCCGCCCGTGACGCCGCCTCGATCAGCTCCGGCAGCGCCCAGCTCGCCGCGCCGAGCTCGGCCGGATACGCCGTCGCCGCGAGACCCGAGGTGAGCGCGGTCTGATACTGCGCCTGGGCGTTGTGCAGCAAGGCGTTGGCCATGTGCGCGAAGGACACGGCACCGCCCTCGCCGCGCGCCGCCGAGTCGTCCAGGCTGGCGGCGATCAGCGCCGCGGCGTCGGTCTGTCCACGCCAGGCCGCCAGGCAGATCTCGCCGTACGACGCCAGGTCCGCGCCGGTCGCATCGTGGATCGTCTTCACCTCTGCGAGCAGCGCGGCGCCCGCCGTGAGCTCGCCACCGAACAGGCTGAGCATCACGCGGTGGTGCAGGACGAGCGGCAGCTGGTTGAGATCGCCGACCTCGCGCGCGATCCGGAGGTGCCGCGCGGTGAGCAGATCCCAGCTCCGGTCGTCCCACAGGTTGACGGCCAGCACCGCGGTCAGCCACATCCAGGTCAAGTCGTCCGTCTCCGGCGTCCCGTTCTCCGCCTCGAACGCGGTCATCGCGTCCCGCGCCGGCGCGACCATGGCCGGATAACCGTCCGCGAACAAGGTCGCGACCGCGTCGTACAGCAGGTCGCGTTTGCGTGGTTCCGCCAGCCGGGGCACGGCCTTGGCGGCGCCGGCGACGTACGCGATGCCCCTGTCCTTGCCGAAGCGGCCGGCGAACTGAGCCGCGGCCAGGGCGTTCAGGTAGGTGTCCCGCGCCAGGCCGAGGTCGAGCGGTTCGAGCCGCCGGGCCGCGTCGAGCAGCAGCGGCGGAGCTTCCAGGCTGTGCCCGGAGGCGAACGTCACCTGCGCGCGCATCAGGTTCACGCGCGCCTGGTGCAAGTCGTCGACCGGCCCCTGGCCGGCGGTGTTCAGGAGTCGCAGCGCGGTCTCGAAAGCGCCCGCCGCCAGGCTTGCCTGCGCCGCGGCGAGGGCCCGGACCGAGCGCGTCGCCGGATCCGGCGTCAGCTCGGTCGCGCGCTGGAGGAACGCGGACGAGGCCGCCATACCGCCGCGCCGTTGCGCCCGGTCCGCCGAGCTCACCAACTCGGCCGCGACGTCCTCGTCCGGGCCGTCGGCGCCCTGGGCGCGATGCCAGGCGCGGCGATCGGGATCGAGCTCCGGGTCGATCGCCTCCGCGAGGGCCTGGTGCGCGGCACGCCGGTCCGCCGGGTCCGCGGCGCGGTACGTCGCCGACCTGACCAGCGGATGCCGGAACCGCACCCGGGCCGCGATATCGATCAACCCGGCGGCCTCGGCCGGGGCCACCGCGCTCATCGGCACGCCGAGCAGCACGAGAGCGCGGACCAGCAGCGGTACGTCGCCGACCGGTTCGGCAGCCGCGGTCAGCAGCAGCCGCTGGGTGTCCTGCGGCAGCGCCTGGACGCGGAGCGCGAAGTTCTGCTCGATCTGGCTCGCCAGCGGCCGGGTGTCCGGTCGCTCGAACCCGCCGGCCAACTGGGCCGCGGTCAGCCCGCGCGGCAGCTCCATCAGCGCCAGCGGATTGCCTCGGGTCTCGGCCACGATCCGGTCGCGGACCGGCGCGTCGAGCCGCCCGGGCACGACCGAGTCGAGCAGCGAACCGGCGTACTCGTCGGCGAGACCGCCGACCGGCAACTCCGGGAACCCGCTCCACTCCGGTGCGGTCACCGGCTCGCGCAGCGCGAAGACCAGTCCGATCCGGTCCGCGAACAGCCGGCGCCCCACGAAGGTCAGCGTCTGGACCGAGGCCTGATCGAGCCACTGCGCGTCGTCGACGACACACAGCAGCGGCTCCCGATCGGAAGCCGCCGACAACAGACTGAGCGTCGCCGCACCGATCAGGAAGCGGTCGGGCGGTCCCCCGCCGCTCAGCCCGAACGCGATCTCCAGGGCGCCGCGCTGCGGACCCGGCAGGCGATCGCTGAGACCGAGGAGCGGGAGGCACAGCTGGTGCAGGCCGGCGAACGGGACCTCCATCTCCGACTCGACCCCGGACGCGCGCGCGACCCGGCAGCCGTCCGCCCGTCCGGCGACGTACTCGAGCAGCGCCGACTTGCCGATGCCGGCCTCGCCGCGCATGACCAGCACCTGTCCGTCTCCGGAGCGCACCCCGGCGACCACGTGGTCGAGGCGTGCGGACTCCGCTCGTCGCCCGCGCAATCGCTGCCAGCCCACCCGTCAGAGGCTACGTGCGAACAGCGATACGGGTACAGAACCCCCCAGTACCGTAAGCGCCGATCAGACGGCTTCCTGCGCCAAGCGGTCGCGGGCGCGCTTGACGAGCTGGCGCGCGTTCGGCGCGCCGATCCGGAGCGTCTCGGCGATGTCACGGTACGGGTAGTCGAAGCCTTCCCGCAGCACGTACGTCGCCCGCTCGGCCGGCGACAGCCGGTCCTTCAACAGCTGGACGGCGGTCGCGAACGCTTCCTGGTTCTCGGCGTACGCGTGCGGATCGGGCCCGGCCGCCACCCGCTCGTCCGGAAGCCAGGGCCCGACCGTCGTCTCGTGCCGGCGCCGCGCCGACTGCACCAGGTTGATCGCCAGCCGCGACACCGCGGTGGCGAGGAACGCCTGCGGGTCGGCCACCGCGGACCGGTCCGTCCGCTGCCAGCGAAGCCAGACGTCCTGCACGAGCTCCTCGGCCTCGTGCGGGTTGCCGACGATCCGCCGCGCGATCCGGAACAACCGCGGCCGAGCCTGCAGGAACTCGTCCAAACCCGCCGTACTCACGATCCGGCCTCCTGACGCTGGGGAACACCTCCAGCGTCGGCCGCCGGCCACGGGGTTCGCGCCCTGGAGACCCCATGGTCGACTGCGTGGCCGATTACGTGGTCGAGTGCGTGGTCGAGTGCGTGGTCAGGCCTCGAGGGCGTTCAGGATCGTGGCCGTGACGGCCTCCGGCTCGGAGACGCTCAGGGCGTGCGAGGCGCCGGCGATCTCGCGGGTGTCCTTCGCACCGGCGCGGTCGGCGAGGAACCGGTGCAGGGCCACCGGGATGTTCATGTCCTGGTCGCTGAACACGAACCAGGACGGGATCGTCTGCCACGCCGGCGTGGAGGTCGGCAGCGGGCCGGTCAGGGCGGCCTCGGTGGCCGGCCGCTGGGTCGCGGCCATCAGCGCCGCCTGCTCGGCCGGTACGTCGGCGCAGAACTGCTGACGGAACACGTCCGGGCGGATCGCCAGCTCGTTGCCGCCGGTGGCCACCGGGTAGGCGTTCAGCGCGTCGCCGAGCGTGCTGCCCGGGAACATCAACGACAGCTGGAACGCGGTCTCGCCGTGGTCGGGTGCGAACGCGCAGACGTACACGAGCGCCTTGACCGCGTCGTTCCCGGCGGCGGCCTGGGTGATCACCATGCCGCCGTACGAGTGCCCGACCAGGACCACCGGCTTGCCGATCCCGGCGATGACGTCGCGGACGTACTGCGCGTCGCCGTCGAGGCTGCGTAGCGGGTTGGCCACCGCGACCGTTTCGATCGAGCGCTCCCGCAGCCGCTCGACGACGCCGTTCCAGCTGGCCGACTCGGCGAACGCGCCGTGGACCAGGACGACGACCGGATTCTCACTCATGGGGTTCTCCTCTTCCCTCGGGTACTGGGTGAGACCGGACAGACAGCCGGGTTGTGACCGGGGCGACAGTCACAGAACGCCACTCTGCGTTGTCCTGGTGGGTGAGGACATCCGCAGCGCACGAAGGAGAACAGATGAGCATCACCGAACAGCAGATCGCCACGTCGGTCCTGGTGATCGGAACCGGTGGTGCCGGCCTCCGGGCGGCGATCGAACTGGCCGAGCAGGGCGTCGAGGTTCTTGCCCTCGGCAAACGCTCGCGCTCCGACGCGCACACCTCGCTGGCGGCCGGCGGCATCAACGCGGCGCTCGCGACCATGGACCCGGACGACAGCTGGCAGCAGCACGCGGCCGACACCCTCCAGGAGAGCTACCTGCTCGCGAACCCGGTCACCGTGCAGGTCGTCGCCCAGGGCGCGGCCCGCGGGATCGAGGACCTCGAACGCTGGGGGATGCCGTTCGCGCGCGAGGCCGACGGACGGATCTCGCAGCGGTTCTTCGGCGCGCACACCTACCGCCGGACGGCGTTCGCCGGCGACTACACCGGGCTGGAGATCCAGCGCACGCTGATCAACCGCGCGGTGCAGCTCGGCGTACCGATCCTGGACACCGTGTACGTGACCCGCATCCTGGTGACGGACAACACGGTCTTCGGCGCCTACGGTTTCGACCTGACGACCGGTCGGCGGTACGTGATCCACGCCGACGCGGTGATCCTGGCCGCGGGCGGTCACACCCGGATCTGGCGGCGGACGTCGTCGCGGCGCGACGAGAACACCGGCGACGCGTTCCGGCTGGCCGTGCTCGCGGGCGGGCGGCTGCGCGATCCCGAGCTGGTGCAGTTCCACCCGTCGGGGCTGATCGAGCCCGAGAACGCGGCGGGCACGCTCGTGTCCGAGGCGGCCCGCGGCGAGGGCGGCCAGCTGCGCAACGCGCTCGGCGAGCGGTTCATGGCCCGGTACGACGCGGAGCGGATGGAGCTGTCGACGCGGGACCGGGTCGCGCTGGCGGAGTACACCGAGATCAAGGAGGGCCGCGGGACGCAGAACGGCGGCGTCTGGCTGGACGTGTCACACCTGCCCCGCGAGACGATCATGCGGCGGCTGCCGCGGGTCTACCAGACGCTGCTCGAGCTGCAGATGCTCGACATCACCAGGCAGCCGATCGAGATCGCGCCGACCGCGCACTACTCGATGGGCGGCGTCTGGGTCCGGCCCGAGGACCACGGCACCGGCGTCGACGGGTTGTGGGCGATCGGCGAGGCCGCGAGCGGGCTGCACGGCGCGAACCGGCTCGGCGGCAACTCGCTGATCGAGCTGCTCGTGTTCGGGCGGATCGTCGCCGAGGAAGCGGCGAAGTACTCGATCCGCCGGCAGGCGCAGCTGCGGTCCGCGGACGCCGTCGCCGAGGCCCGCGCCGAGGTCGACCGGTTGCTGACCAACGACGGGCCGGAGAACGTCCGCGCCCTGCAGCGCGCGCTGCGCGACACGATGACGGCGCGGGCCGGCGTCGTCCGCGACGAGGCGGGCCTGCAGGCCGGCCTCGCGGAGCTGACGGACGTCGAGGAGCGGATCGCGCAGATCGGCGTCCATCCGGACATCGCCGGTTTCCAGGACCTGGCGCACGCGTTCGACCTGAAGGCGTCGGCGCTGGCCGCGCGGGCCACCCTGGATGCGGCGCTGGTACGGCGCGAGACCCGCGGCTGCCACAACCGCTCGGACCACCCGGACCTCGACGAATCCCTCCAGGTCAACCTCGTCTGGTCCGGCCCCGGCGCGATCGAGAAGGAGCCGATCCCCCCGATCCCCGCCGAGCTGCGGCAGCTCATGCGCCACGTCTCGTCCGACGGCAAGCTCGTCGAATGACCGCGCCGGCGATGGTCGCCGAGTTCGACGACGTTGCCGCCTGGACCGCGGAGGCCGTCGAGCAGCTCGGTGACCAGCACGCGATTCCGGCGGCCTGCCGCGGCAGTTCGAGCCCGGCCGCGCTCGCGTGGCTCGCCGAGGCCTGCGAGCTGTCGCCCGGCGACCAGCTCCTCGACGTCGGCGCAGGCTCCGGCGGTCCCGCGGCGTGGGCCGCCCGGCGCTTCGGCGTACGACCGATCCTGCTGGAGCCGATGCCGTCAGCGGGCCGCGCCGCCGCACGCCTCTTCGGCCTGCCGGTCGTCACCGCCGACGGCCGGCACATCCCGCTCCACGACGCGTCGATCGACGTCGCATGGTGCCTCGGCGTCCTGTGCACGGTCGAGGACAAGGGCGCCGTACTGCGGGAGATCCATCGCGTCCTCGGACGGCACGCATCCCTCGGCCTGCTCGTCGTGGTCGCGAACCGTCCCGTCCCGGAGCCACCCGACGGCAACCACTTCCCCACCCAGTCCGAGCTCACCGACGTCCTCGACCACACCGGCTTCGACCTCGTCGAACAAACCGAACGCCCCGCCGCCGTCCCGCTGTCCTGGACCCGCCGCGCCGCCGAGGTCACCGCCCACATCACGGCCCGCTACCGAACCCACCCCGCCTACACCCTCGCCACCAGCCAGGACACCCGCCTCGGCCGCCTCTTCACCGACGGTGACCTGACCCTCCAGCTCCTGCATGCCGTGAAGCGCTGAGAACTGGTCGCCTGATCGGCTGGCTACTGCTCGGCCAGTCCTCCTCGCTCCTGCAGGCGTTCGGCATCGGCTGCGTGATCGCGGCCGGCGTCGGCGCGGAGAGAGCCGTGGGCCAGCGCCGCGAGCAGACCGAGTACGACCAGACCGGCGACGCCGTGGTACCACTGCCAGCCGATGCCCAGCCCGACGAACCCGTCGAGCACCATCACCACCGCTCCGGCGCCGACGCCGATCGCCAGCAGCAGAACGCCGGCCAGCAACAGCTTCCTCGGCACCCGGCGGCCGAACGGGCTCACCGTGGCCAGCGCCAGGGCCGCGCCGGCCAGGCCGGAGATCGCGGCGAAGGCCTGGGCCAGCGCGGGGTTCAGAAAGTACGCCTCCGCGGCCTCGGGCGGGACGATCGGGCCGGAGGGGAATCCCAGCCGGCCCTCGACCGCGAACACCGCCTTCCCGACGGCGTAGCCGATCATCACCACTGCAACGCCGTACGCCGGTATCCTCCGCATGCCTCCACCGTAGGAGTTCGTCCGCCGCGCGAACTCCCTCCTGCGGGTGATCCTTGCTAGGCGGCCGCGCGGGCCCGGGCTACTTCCTGGCCACGGACGGTTTCGGGGTAGCGGGCGAGCATGGCGCGGAGTTCCTCCGCGTCGACGTTGGCGCCGAAGAGTTCCGTGCCGGGCTCCAGACGCTTGCCCTCGGCAAGCGGTCCGGCGAGCACCGGGTCGAACCCGAGCGCGTCGACGATCCTCGCGACCTCCTCGGCGTCGGCCTGCTCCCCCGCGACGGCGATCGCCTTGCGGTGCGCTGCGTGGGCGCCTTCGTCGAGGTCGTGGTAGCCCATGTGGTTGAACGCCTTCACCACGCGGGACTCCGGCAGGAACCGCTGGACGATCTCCGACGACGACGTCCGCGGGTCGGTGAGGTCGTCGCGGATGCCGTCGACCTCCCACCAGTAGTTCATCGCGTCGACGACCAGCTTGCCGCGAAGCGCCTCGACCGGGATCGTGCGGTGCTTGCCCAGCGGCAGCGCCAGGATCACCACATCAGCCTCGGCCGCGGCCTCGGCGGCGGTGGTGGCGATGGCTCCGGGCGTGACGACCTCGACGATCAGCGCGATCCTCTCGACGTCACCCGAGCCGGCGATCAGCACGCGATACCCGGCCGCGACGGCCAGCCGTGCGAGCACGGTCCCGACCTTGCCCGCGCCCAGGATCCCGATCGTGGTCATTCGGACTCCGCCAGGATCTCGCGCACCAGCGGGATCACCTTCGTGCCGTACAGCTCGACGGCCTTCAACCGCGCGCTCGACGGCAGCGGACCGCCCGAGTAGATGAGGTCGAACCGCTCGACGCCGAGCGCCTTGACCGCGCCCGCGATCCGGCGCGCGACGGTCTCCGGCGAACCGACGTACATCGATCCGTGCAGCACCTCGGACTCGAACTCCGCACGCTTCAGCGGCGGCCAGCCGCGCAACGCGCCGATCCGGTCCCGCATCACCTTGTACGGCGCGTAGTAGATCTCCTTGGCCTGCTCGTCGGTCTCCGCGACGAACCCCGGCGAGTGCATGCCGACCGGATGCGCGACGGTCCCGAACTGCTGGGCCGCCCGCTTGTACAGGTCGATGTACGGCGCGAACCGGTCCGGCGACCCGCCGATGATCGCGAGCATCAGCGGCAATCCGTAGTACGCCGTACGCACCACGGACTGCGGCGACCCGCCGACCCCGACCCAGGTCGTCAGCCGGCCGGACTCGGTCTTCGGGTAGACCTCGATGTTGTCCAGCGCCGCCCGCACGGTGCCTTCCCAGGTCACCGGCTTCTCGTCGAGCAACCGCACGAACAACTGCAGCTTCTCCTCGAAGAGCTTGTCGTAGTCGGCCAGGTCGTAGCCGAACAGCGGGAAGGACTCGGTGAACGAGCCGCGCCCGAGGATCACCTCGGCGCGCCCGTTCGACAGCGCGTCGACGGTCGAGAACCGCTGGAACACGCGCACCGGGTCGTCCGAGCTCAGCACCGTCACACCCGACCCGAGCCGGATGTTCGAAGTCTGGGTCGCGATCCCGGCCAGCACCGTCTCCGGCGTCGAGATCGAGAACTCCGGGCGGTGGTGCTCACCGAGCGCGATCGCGTCCACGCCGATCTGGTCAGCGAGCACCGCCTCGTCCACCACCTGGCGGATCGCCGCGGCGGCCGTCACCGGCGCACCGCTGTCGTCCACCGGGATGTCACCGAAAGTATCGAGTCCGAAGGCCGGCTCGGCCATCTCCGCACGCTCCTGTCCACTCACGCACCAAGTCTAGGTTGACATGTCAACACCAGACCGGCCGGGGTTCATTCCCCGGTGCGCCAGTGCCGGAGTTTGTCCGGGTTCAGCACGATCCAGACCGCCGACACCTTCGGGCCGGTGACCTTCAGACTCATAACCGCGACCACGCTGCCGACAGTCCGCAGCACGACCCCCGGCTCGCCGTTGACCGCCTCGACGGTCAGCACGGTCTCCGGGCCGACCAGCTCCGTCACGCACCGTGCGACCTGGTCGGCGCCGCGCACCGGGTCCAACGCGGCCGCCACCCGGCCGCCGCCGTCGCTGACCGCGACCACCTCCGGCGCCAGCAGACTCCGGAGCGCCCCGGCACTGCCGGCCCGGCACGCCGTCGCGAACCGGTGCACGACGGCATGATCGCCTCGCCTGAACAACGTCACCTCCTGCTCAAGCGACCGCGGTGAGCTTCGCCGGGTTCATCTGCCACAACACCTCGTCGATCCCTTCGGTGGACGCGGTCACCGTGCACACCGCGAACACCTCGCCGTCGCGGCGCAGCATCGCCACCGCGCGGCCGTTCGCCGTACCGAACTCCACCTCGACACCGACCCAGAAACGGGTGTGGAACGCCCGGTGGTACTTCGCCACCCGCAGCCCGCCGACCACCGGGAACTTCGATGCCCGGGCCGCGCCGCCGCCGTCGGAGTAGCTGATCGCATCCTTGGCCAGCAACTGCTCGAGCACGGCGAGATCACCGGAGCGCGCCGCCGCGACGAACGCCGTCAGCAACGTCTTCTGCTGATCCCCGCTGACCTCGGTCCGGCGTTCGGCCCGGATCCGCTTGCGGGCGCGACTGACGAGCTGCCGGACCGCGGCCTCGGACGTCTGCAGCATCGCGGCCAACTCGTCGTACGGGTAGTCGAACGCCTCCCGCAGGACGTACGCCGCGCGCTCGGTCGGCGACAGCCGTTCGAGCACGAGGAGAACCGCGAAGCTCAGCGCCTCCCCGCGCTCGGCGCCGAGGTACGGGTCGGCGCTGGTGTCGACCGGTTCGGGCAACCACGGCCCGACGTACGTCTCCCGGCGCGCCCGCGCGGACTGGCTCGCGTTGATCGCGAGCCGGGTCACGGCCGTCGACAGATACGCGACCGGGCTCTGGACCGCGCTGCGGTCCGCGGCCTGCCAGCGCAGCCACACCTCCTGGACCAGGTCCTCGGCCTCGGCGTGGCTGCCCAGCATGCGGTATGCGATCCCCATCAGGCGCGGCCGCACCTGGTTGAAGACCGCGACCGCGTCGTCCAGATCCTCAGTCATCCGCTGGAGGATACGGCCCGGGCTCTCCTTCCAGCGCCTCGATCGCGCTGTGCAGGCTGTTCAGGTCGGCCGCCTCGGCCTGCACCTCGAACGGATCCATCAGCCACTCCTCGGGTGACTCGTCCTCGGGCGGCGTCCCGGCCGCGTTCAGCCGGATGTCCGCCTCCACCTCGACGTCGAGCTCACGCAGGAACTCGGACTCCGGTACGCCGGTCATTGCGCCGCGTACCAGTCCGCGTAGTGCAGCTCGCCCAGCGTGGCCTCGCCGAGCGGGACCAGGCTGCGCTCGGTGAGCTCGGAGCCGAAGTACCGCGCGTGCACGTCGGAGACGACCTCGCGGGTGTCACCGCGCTCGGCCAGCGCCTTGCGGATGAACTCGTCCATCCGCACCTCGTCCGGCCCGGCGATGTCGATCCGCGTGTTCAGCGGCTCGCCGACCGCGGTCCGTCCGAGGATCTTCGCGACGTCCTCGGCGGCGATCGGCTGCCAGGCGACCGGCGCGATGTGCACCTTGCCGTCGTCCCAGGTGGCTTCGTCCGCGGTCGGCCCGACGAACTCGAAGAACTGGGTCGCGTGCACCAGCGAGTACGGGATCCCGGAGGCCTTGATCAGCTCCTCCTGGGCGATCTTCGCGGCGAAGTAGGCGTTGTCCGGCAGCCGCTCGGTGCCGACGATCGAGATGCCGACGTGGTGCCGGACGCCGGCGGCGTCCTCGGCCTGCAGCACGTTCGAGGTGGAGGTCCGGAAGAACTCCATCACCGGCCCGGCCTCGAACGACGGCGAGTTGGCGACGTCGACGACCACGTCGGCGCCCTTCAGCACGTCCGCGAGGCCCTCGCCGGTGATCGTGTTGACCCCGGTGCTCGGTGCGGCCGGGACCGCCTCGTGGCCGTGCTCGGTGAGCTTCGCCACCAGCTTCGTGCCGATCAGGCCGGTGCCGCCGATCACGACGATCTTCATCGCAGATCCCTTTCGATTGTCTTGAGCTGTCATCAGGTAAGACAGGGCACCCCCGGAGCTTGTGACAGTCACATCCGCGACTGCTGCCCTGTCTTGTCTGTGACGTCAGCCGAGAGGAGAGGCAGTTGCCCAACGCCACGGTCCGGATCCGGGTGCGGATGACGGCGCGGCCGATCGACGAGCCGCACCGGGTCGCCAGCCAGCTCGAGCTGCTCTTCGACCTGACCTTCGTGGTCGCGGTCGCCGCGGTCACCGAGCAGTTCGCCCACACCATCGCCGAGGGCCACGCCGGCGACGGTGTGCTGCCGTTCCTGCAGGTGTTCTTCGCGATCTGGTGGGCGTGGATGAACTTCACCTGGTTCGCGTCGTCGTACGACACCGACGACGTCACCTACCGGATCCTGACCATGGTGCAGATGGCCGGCGTGCTGCTGCTCGCCGCCGGCGTCCCGGCCGCGGCGGACCACGGCGACTACCTGATGATCACCTCGGGCTACCTGGTGATGCGGCTCGGGCTCGTCTCGCTGTGGCTGCGCGCGGGCCTCGAGGACCCGGCGTCGCGGCGGACGGCGTTCCGCTACGCGATCGGGATCGGGGCACTGCAGATCGGCTGGTTCGGCCGGCTGTACCTCGCGAACACCGGCGCCTCCGACGGGGTACTGCTCGCCGCCTTCGTTGCCCTGGCGATCCTCGAGCTGTCCGTACCGCTGTGGGCCGAGCGCCCGCGGGCGACGCACTGGCATCCGCACCACATCGCGGAGCGGTACGGGCTCTTCACGATCATCCTGCTCGGCGAGGCGGTGCTGGCCTCGTCCAACGCCGTACGCCGGGCCGTCGCCGAGACCGACGTGAACGCCGAGCTGATCGCGGTCGCGGGCTGCGGCCTGGTGATCCTGTTCGCCTTGTGGTGGTTGTACTTCCTGCATCCGGCCGGTCCGCGGCTGGAGGACCGACGGAATCGCTCGTACCGCTGGGGCTACGGCCACTACGGCCTGTTCGCCTCGCTGGCCGCGCTGGGCGCCGGCCTCGAGGTCGCGGTCGAGCAGACCGGTCATGAGCTGCACCTGTCCCCCACGGGCGCGAGCTACGCGGTCGCCGTACCGGCCGCGTCCTTCATCGCCTTGCTGTGGGGCGTGCACCGAGCCATCGCCGACGTCTCCCGGGTCCACCTCGGTACGGCGGTGGCGGGCATCGCCGTACTGCTCGTGCTGCCGCTCGCGACACCGGCGATCGGACCGGTCGCGGACCTCGCGCTGATGGCCTTGACCTGCGTCGGCGTCGTCGCCGTCGCCTCGTGGGACGCTAGGCGGTGAGCGCGGACAGCGTCTTCAGCGTCGACCGGATGACATCGGCGATCGGTACGTCGTCCGGCGCGGCGATCCAGCGCTCGAACGACACCCGGAACACGGCGACCCCGGTCTCGGCGGCCAGCGCGGCCACGTCCGGCTCGACGCCGCGCGCGAGCAAGCCGTCGGTGAGCGACGTCGTCATCGACGCCATCTTGATCAGCTCGCGTTCGCGCAACTCCGGCGTCGACGCGATCACGGCGGCCCGGCGGCGCGAGTAGTCCCGGCGGAGGTCGTCGAAGAACTCGGCCGAGGCCAGGACGGCGGCCGTCACGGCCTCCATCGGGGATGCGTCCGCGGGCGCCGCGGCGAGCGCCGCGGCCATGTCCTGCCCGAGCAGCTCGGATCCGGCGAACAGCACCTCGCGCTTGTCCGCGAAGTGCCGGAAGAAGGTGCGCGCGGTGACCCCGGCCCGGTCGGCGATCTCGGCAACGGTCGTGCCGTCGTACCCGCGCTCGGCGTACAGCGCCATCGCCGCCTCGCGCAGCCGCCCGGCCGCATCCGGTTCCCACCGTCCCATGATGGCGATCCTAGCCGATGTCATCGAGTGACATCAGGGTGTAGCATCGGTGATGTCAGTCAGTGACATCACCGGAAGGAACCTTCTCATGCGCGTCTTCATCACCGGAGCCTCCGGCCACCTCGGCTCGGCGGTGGTCCCGGAGCTCCTGCACAACGGTCACCAGGTCCTCGGCCTGGCCCGCTCCGACGAGTCGGCGAAACGGCTCACCGACCGGGGCGCCGAAGTCGTCCGCGGCGACATGGCCGATCTCGACCGGCTGCGCGCGGCAGCGGCGGCGGCCGACGGCGTCGTACACCTCGCGTTCCGCCACGACCTGATGGTCGCCGGCGATCTGGCCGGCGCCGCCGAGGCCGACCTCGCGGCGCTGCGCGCACTGGCCGACGCACTGGACGGCACGAACAAGCCGCTCGTCAGCACGTCGGGCACCGGCATGCTCGCCAGGTTCGTCCAGGGCCGTCCGGGGACCGAGGCCGACTTCTCTCCCGCCGGCGGATACCGCATCGACGCGGAGAACCTCGTCGTCGCACTGGCCGATCGGGGCATCCGCTCGTCGATCGTCCGGCTTCCCCAGGTGCACAGCGAACTCGACCACAACGGCTTCGTCCCGGCGCTGATCCAGTTCGCCCGGCGCAACGGCTTCGCGGCGTACGTCGGCGACGGCGCGAACCGCTGGCCGGCCGTCCACACCCTCGACGCCGCGAGGCTCTACCGCCTGGCACTCGAGTCGGCGCCCGCCGGTTCCCGCCTGCACGCCGTCCACGACGAGGGCATCGCCTTCCGCACCATCGCCGAGGCGATCGGTCGCGGCCTCCACGTCCCGGCCCGCTCGATCACCGCCGAGCAGGCACCGGAGTACCTCGGCTTCCTCGCCGGCTTCGCCGCCATGGACAACCCGTCCACGGCGACCCTGACGGGTGAGCTCCTCGACTGGCACCCGGCCCAGCCGACCCTGCTCGACGACCTCGCCAAGCCGTTCTACTTCGAGGACACCTCCCGGTGACCTTGGACAAGTCACGACCTGTCCAAGGTCCCGGCGGGGTGTGGCTGGTTACACCTTGAGGACCGGCGCGACGGTCTTGGACTTGGAGCCTTCGTACGCCGCGAGCAGGATGCCGAGGACGGCGATGCCCTCCTCCTCGGTGTGCAGCGGGCGCTGCTTGCCGAGCAGCGAGTCGGCGAAGTGGCCGATCTCGGCGACGAACGTGTCGACCGACTCGAACTCGAAGGTCTCGGTCTCGCCCGACCGGAGGCTGTAGGACAGCGACGTACCGTCACTGGTCAGCGAGCCGAGCTCGCCGACGGCCGAGAACCGCTCGGTGCCGGCGGCCGGCTGGTACGCCCAGCTGGTCACCAGCTGGCCGACGACGCCGTTGTCGAACCGGATCAGGACCTGGGCGGAGTCCTCGCCCTCCATGAACTTCAACCGGTGCGTGGAGAGCATCGCGGTCGCCTCGACCGGCAGCCCGCCGGCGAGGTGCAGCATCAGATAGGTGGGGTGGTACCCGGTGTCAATGAGCTCGCCACCGCCGCTCGTCTTGCTGCTCGCCCGCCAGCCCATCGACGTCGGGTCGAAGTCGTTGTAGAAGCTGTCCGTCGTGCGGACCTCGTACACCGTGCCGATCGTCCCGGCCTGCAGCAGCTCCCGGGCCTTCGCGACGGCCGGCATGAACAGCTGGTTGTGCGCACACATCAGCGTCACGCCGTTCTCTGTCACCGCCTTGCGGACGTCGGCCGCCTCCTCGGCGGACAGGCACAGCGGCTTCTCGCAGAGGATGTGCTTGCCCGCCTCGGCCGCCGCGACGATCGCGTCCCGGTGCAGATGGTGCGGCAGGCAGATGTCGACCGCGTCCAGATCCTCGCCGGCGAGCATCTCGCGATAGTCCGTGTACGCCGTGGCGTCCAGCTCCTCGCCACGCTTCTTCGCCGTCTCTTCGACCGCGTCCGCGACCGCGGTGACCGCGATCCGGTCCGCGTGCGCCCGGTACCCCTTGATGTGCGCCGAAGCGATGCCCCCGGCGCCGATCAGCCCGACCTTGATCATGCCGTCGTCCTTTCAGCTGTAGGAGATCACTCGGTTGGCCTCGGCCGCCGCGTTCGCCGCCACCACCAGGCGGGTCAGCTCGACGGCGCGCTCGATGTTCTCGTCGGCACGGGTGTCGTTGACGATGTGGTCGACCCACTGCGCGAACGGATCCGGCGAGTGCTCAGGCACCTGGACCTGCTCGCCGTTCACCAGGAGAACGTTCCCGCGGTCGGTGTAGGTGAGCGTGCCCTCGGTCCCGAACAGCTCGATCGTGAACGGGTTGTTGCTGGCGAACCCGGCCTCGATCACCCCGATCGTCTGGTCGCCGTACCCGGCCACGACGACCGCGTTGTCCTCCAGCCCGCGACCGGCCACCGAGCGGTACGTCGCGCTCACGGTCTCCGGCGTCGCGCCGAGGAACAGCTGGGTCAGGTACACCGGGTGGCAGCCGAGGTCGGTGAGCGCGCCGCCGATCGCGGCCTTCGGCTCGAAGAACCGCTGCGGCAGCCAGCCTTCCTTGCCGTCCCGCCCGATCGCGCCGTCGTGCGAGAGCCGGACCCGGCCGTAGGTCACCCGGCCGAGTGTCCCCCTGTCGAGCACCTCCCGGATCGCGGTCGTGTAGCCGTGCGCGAGCCGCGGCAGCGAGACCGTCAGCTTCACGCCGGCGGCGTCGGTGGCGGCGACGATCTCCTCGGCCTCGGCGACCGTCGGCGCCAGCACCTTCTCGGTGTAGATGTGCTTACCGGCCTGAGCGGCCTTGACCATGATGTCGCGGTGCACGTCGGTCGGCGTCGTGATCACCACGCCGTCCAGGTCGTCGCGCGCCAGCAGCGCGTCGAGATCGCCGGTGAACTCCACACCGAACTGGTCGGCCCCGGCTTGGCCGCGCTCGGCGTCGTCGTCCCAGACGGCCACCAACTCCGTCCCCGGGTGCGCCTGGGCCTGCCTGGAGTAGTCGCCGGCATGGACGTGCCAGAAGCTGAGCGTCGCGATCTTCAGCGGATTGGACACGCGGGTCCTCCTCAGTGGAAACCTTCGGAAACGTTTCGGATCGAGCGTCGGCAGATCACGGTACAACGTTGTCATCGGTGCGCAACAGACCCCCGGCGCGCCCGTTCACACGGTGAGACCCGCGCGCAATCGGGATGCTTATAGTTATCCAGGACTCCCGGAGAAGTGAGGTGGCTGATGAGCGAGGAACCGGTCGGCGGGGACCTCTCGCGGCTGCGCCAGCTCAACGCCGCCGCCGTGCTGCGGGAACTGCGCGGTGACCAGCCCCTGACGCTCACCGAGTTGTCGAAGCGAACAGGTCTGTCGCGCGCTTCGACCGAGGACGTGGCGCGGGACCTGCTCGGCCGCGGCTGGCTGACCGAGGTGGCGCCGGCTTCCGGGTCGGTCGGGCGGCCCGCGCGGCGGTACCGGTTCAACGCGGGCGCCGGGCGGTTGCTCGGGATCGACATCGGCGGGCACAAGGCGCTCGCCCTGGTCACCGACCTCGACGGCGAGGTGATCAGCCAGAGCCGGATCGAGATCGCCGCGGAGGCCGGGCGGCGGCAGCGGCTCGCGGCGCTGGACCGGTGCGTGACGAAGGCGCTGGCGGGCGCCGGCGACGGGCAGATCTGGGCGACCGGGGTGGCGACCACCGGCCTGGTCGACGGGACCGGGAAGGTGATGCTCTCGGACTCGTTGCCGGAATGGAGCGGGGTCGACCTGGCCGCGCAGGTCCGGCGCCTGGTCCCCGGCCCGGTCCGCGTAGAGAACGACTGCAAGCTCGCCGCGCTCGCCGAGACCTGGCGCGGCGTCGCCCGGTTCGCGAAGGACGTGGTCTTCCTGCTGGCCGGCCTGCGCACCGGCGCCGGACTGATCATCGACGGCAAGCTCCACCGCGGCTTCGCCAACTGGTCCGGCGAGATCGGCGCCCTCCCCGCCGCCGGCTGGCAACAAGCCCCGCACCACCTGCACGACTGGCTGGAGAACAGCCCCGCAACCGAAACGAACGGCGGGTTCGAGCGGGTGTTTGTGGCCGCTCGCGCGGGCGACGCGGCAGCCCTGGCGGCCGTCGACGCGTACGTGCGGGATCTGGCGCTGGGGGCCTCCGCCCTGGTGCTGACGCTGGACCCGCAGCTGGTTGTGATCGGGGGCGGGTTCTCGCGGTCGGCGGACGTGATGGTGGCGCCGTTGCGGCGCGAGCTGGACCGGTGGTGCCTGCGGACGCCGGAGATCCGGGTGTCCGCGTTCGCCGACGAGGGCGTCGCGCTGGGCGCCGTCCGGCTGGCGCTCGACGAGGTCGAGTCGACCATCACGACCGGGCTCAGGCCTTGACATAATTTTCCTGGACTCCATGATTATCCCCATCG
Organism: Kribbella sp. NPDC004138; assembly: GCF_053603655.1. NCBI lineage: Bacteria > Bacillati > Actinomycetota > Actinomycetes > Propionibacteriales > Kribbellaceae > Kribbella > Kribbella sp. NPDC004138. Next base: position 135,587 of record NZ_JBSGFZ010000011.1, on the reverse strand, counting down.
CCACGCCCAGCGAGAGGAAGCATCATGATGCGTCCGTTCCGTCTGCTCACCGTCGCCGCCGCCGCGGGTGCCCTGCTCGCCGCGGTCCTCACCTCCCCCGCCCAGGCCACCATCAGCGGCGCGACCGCGACCAACACCGCGACCACCGTCACCTACCGCTTCTCCTACACCGGCGCCCCGCAGTTCCTCCGGGTGTACGTCGACACCGACCGCAACCCGTCGACCGGATTCGCCCAGGGCGGCACCGGCGCCGACTACCTGCTCGAGAACGGCAGCCTCTACCAGCACACCGGCACCGGCTGGAGCTGGACGCTCGTCCGCTCTGTCACCTTCGGCAACACCGGCGGCGTCGCGCAGTGGACTGTCGGACGCGCTGACCTGGGTGAGACCGCCACGCCGAACGACGCCGACCTGATCTTCCAGGCGGAGGCCCCGCTCGAGACGTCCGCGATGTACACGCAGGTCTACACCGGCGGCAGCGGCGGAGTGACCTACACGCCGTCGACCGAGAACTTCGCCAATCCCGAGCGCGGCTTCTACCACCACACCGGCGACTGCGACAAAGCGGACTTCTCCCAGTCCACCCTGCAGGGCTACCGCACCGGTCAGGGCATCTCGCTGGTGATGTGCGTCTTCTACCTGGCCGAGTACAAGAACGGCCCGATAGCCCAGGCTGCTCTCGACCAGCTGCAGCAGCAACTCGACACCGTCCGCGCGGCCGGCCTCAAGATGGTGCTGCGTCTCGCGTACACCACGTCCACCACAGGCGACGACGCGACGAAGGACCGCGTCCTGGCGCATCTCGACCAGTTGGCGCCGTACCTTTCGGCCGGCAAGGACGTGATCGCCGTCGTCCAGGCCGGGCTGATCGGCGCCTGGGGCGAGTGGTACTACACGCAGAACTTCGGCAACGCCGGCGTCGTGTCGGCGACGGACTGGGCGAACCGCAAGGCGGTCACCGACAAGCTGCTCAGCGTCGTGCCGTCGACCCGGATGATCCAGCTGCGAACCCCCAAGTTCAAGCGCACCCTGTACTCGACCACCCCGGTCCAGCCCGGCGACGCGTACAACGGCTCGACGCTGTCCCGGGTCGGTCACCACAACGACTGCTTCCTCGCCAGCGCCGACGACTTCGGCACCTACGAGAACCCGTCCGTCGAGTACCCGTACCTGCAGTCCGACACGACGTACGTCGCCATGGGCGGCGAGACCTGCGGCGTGAACGCGCCGCGCTCGCAGTGCCCCACGGCGACCAGCGAGCTCGCGCAGTTCCACTGGTCGTTCCTCAACACCGACTACGAGCCCAACGTCCTGAGCTCGTGGAACTCCGGCGGCTGCCTGTCGACCGTCATCAAGAACCTCGGGTACCGCTTCCGTCTCGAGTCCGGCACCTACCCGTCGACCGCCGCACCCGGCGGCAGTCTGCCGGTGTCCTTCACCGTCCACAACGACGGCTACGCGACGCCGTTCAACCCGCGCAACCTCGAGCTGGTCCTGCGGAACACCTCCACCGGCAGCACCTACAAGCTCCCGATGACGTCGGACCCGCGCCGCTGGACCGCGGGGACGTCGACCACGGTGTCGCAGACCCTCACCGTGCCCGCCAGTCTTCCGGCAGGCTCGTACGCCCTGCTGCTCAACCTGCCGGATCCGCTTCTGTCCACTCGCCCCGAGTACTCGATCCGCCTCGCGAACCAGAGCACCTGGGACGCGGCGACCGGGATGAACTCGCTCCTGCACACCGTCAGCATCAGCTAGGAGACGACATGAGACGAAGGCTCGCCGCCGCCGTGTGCGCGATCGGACTGCTGCTGCCTGCCCAGCAGGCGCTCGCGGCACCGTCCACGACGCACACCTACTCCACCAGCGACGAGGTGATCGCCAACCCCGAACGCGGCTTCTACCACCACACCGAGACGCACTTCCGTGCCGACGGCACCGGGTACGTCCCGCTCGACCTCACCACCCTGCGCACTTTCCGCACCCAGGAGAACGTCACGCAGATCCTGCGCGTGTTCTATCTGGAGAAGTTCGCGAGCCAGGACGCGATCGACAAGCAGTACCTCGACCTGGTCCGCGCCGATTTCCGCACCGCCCGGGCGGCCGGCGTCAAGGTGATCGTGCGGTTCGCGTACGCGCTGCCCGGTGCGGGCTGGCCGCCGCCCACGCCGTACGGCGACGCGCCGGTCGCCCGCGTACTCAAGCACATCCAGCAACTCACGCCGGTCCTGCGCGACAACGCCGACGTGATCGAACTCGTGCAGTCCGGCTTCGTCGGGCTGTGGGGCGAGGGCTACTACACCGACCACTTCAGCGACCCGCAGGACCCGAGCCAGGTCTCGGATCAGAACTGGGCCGATCGCAAGGCGGTGACCGACGCGCTGCTGAAGGCGCTCCCGAAGGACCGGATGATCCAGGTGCGCACGCCGTACATGAAGCAACGGATGTACGGCGTACCGACCGGCACCGACGGCGCGCTGACCGCCGAGCAGGCGTACGACGGTTCGCCGGTGGCCCGGATCGGGCACCACAACGACTGCTTCCTGGCCAGCCCGGACGACTTCGGCACCTATCTCAGCGACCCGATCGAGCTGGACAAGGACTTCGTTGCCCAGGACACCAACTACGTGCCCGAAGGCGGTGAGACCTGCGCCGTGAACCCGCCGCGCTCGGAGTGGGACTCGGCCGCCGCGGAGATGGCCCGGCTGCACGTGTCGTTCCTGAACACCGACTACAACAAGGACGTGCTCGGCAGCTGGGGTGACAACCTCGAGGTCGCGAAGCAGAAGCTCGGCTACCGGTTCGCTCTCGACCGGAGCACGGTGACGACCCGGCGCGGGACGGTCCAGGTCGACCTGCAGATGCGCAACGACGGTTGGGCTGCCCCGTACAACCCGCGGCGGGTGCAGCTGATCTTCCAGAGCGCGAAGCACACCTACAAGGTCGACGTACCCGCCGACCCGCGCCGCTGGGGAGCCGGTACGACGACCTCCCTCAGCTGGAAGGTCGCCGCACCGCCCGTGCCCGGCACGTACAAGCTGTTGCTGAACCTGCCGGACCCGCGCCTGTCCACACGGCCCGACTACTCGATCCGCCTCGCCAACAACGGAACCTGGCAGCCGGCCACCGGTTACAACGATCTCGGTCAGACAGTGACCATCGGCTGAGACAAGAAATGGCGGGTTGAGACCTGTTATTACCTGTCTCAGCCCGCCACGTCTTGTCTCAGGTCCCTGCAGCTAGTGCTAGGTGCGGGAGCCGTGGGTGATGCCGGCGGCGGCGTAGGCGTCGGCCTCGTCGAGGGTCTCGTGTTCGAGGAGCTGCTCGGCGATCGAGTCGAGCTTCGGGCGGTTCTCGCGGAGCAGGCGGCGGGCCTCGGCGTAGCACTGCTCGATCAGGCGCCGGACCTCCTGGTCGACGCTGTTGAGCAGCTCGTCGGAGACCCCGGCCATCCGGGCGTCGCCCTCGGACGGGAGGACCGAGACCGGGCCGATCAGGTCGGACATGCCCCAGCGACCGACCATCGACCGGGCGATCCTGGTCGCGGTCTCCAGATCGCTCTCCGCGCCGGTGGTGACGACGCCGAGCACCTCCTGCTCGGCCGCCATCCCGCCGAGCGCGCCGATGATCCGGCCGCGCAGGTAGTCCACGTCGTACCCGTAGCGGTCCGACTCCGGCGTCGACAGCGTCACGCCGAGCGCCCGGCCGCGCGGGATGATCGACACCTTCCGGACCGGGTCCGCGCCCTTCTGGATCATGCCGAGCAACGCGTGCCCGCCCTCGTGGTACGCCGTGCGCCGCCGCTCCTCCTCCGGCATCACCACGTTGCGCGCCGTGCCGAGCTGGACCTTCTCCAGCGCGTCGGTCAGGTCCCGCTGGGTGATCTGCGACTCGCCCTGCCGGGCCGCGGCGAGCGCGGCCTCGTTCAGCAGGTTGGCGAGGTCGGCGCCGGTCATGCCGGGGGTGGACCGCGACAGCGCAGCGAGATCGGCGTCGGCGGCCAGCGGCTTGCCGCGCGCGTGCACCTTGAGGATCGCCTCCCGGCCCGGTTGGTCCGGCGCGTGCACCGTGATCGTCCGGTCGAACCGGCCGGGGCGCAGCAGCGCCGGGTCCAGCACGTCGGCGCGGTTCGTCGCCGCCAGCACGACGACGCCCTCGGTCCCGGAGAAGCCGTCCATCTCGGTGAGGATCTGGTTCAGCGTCTGCTCGCCCTCGTCGTGCCCGCCGACTGACCGGGCGCCGCCGCGGGCGCGGCCGATGGTGTCGATCTCGTCGATGAAGATGATCGCCGGCGCGACCTTCCGCGCCTCGCCGAACAGCTCCCGCACCCGGCTCGCGCCGACGCCCACGATCATCTCGATGAACTCCGAGGCGCTCGCGGAGAAGAACGGGACGCCGGCCTCACCGGCGGTCGCCCGCGCGAGCAGTGTCTTGCCGGTGCCGGGCGAGCCGGCCAGCAGCACGCCCTTCGGGGCCCGCGCCCCGAGCCGCCGGTACTTCTCGGGGTCCTTCAGGTAGTCGACGACCTCTTCGATCTCGGCCTCGACCTCGTCGATCCCCGCGACGTCGGCGAACGTCACCCGGACGCTGGTCGGGTCGACCGGCTTCTTCTGCTGGCCGCCGCCGCCGAGCAGGCCGCCCAGCCCGCCGCCGGCCCGGCTGCGCCGGAACAGCCAGAAGTAGAACGCCGCGATCAGGATGAACGGGCCGAGCGAGATCAGCAGGTTCCACAGCACACCGCGCTGCGCGACCACCGGCGTCGCCCGGACGGTGGCGCCGCCCTTCTGCAGGTCGCCGTACAGATTGTCGTTGGCGAACGTCGGCCGCTCGGTGGTGAACTTCGTGTACGTCTCGCCGCTCTTGCCCGGCACCTCGGCGGCCTCCTTCAGCCGGCCCTCGATGGTGTCGCCGCGGGAGAAGATCTCGGCCACGTTCTGCTTCTGCACCTGAGCGGTGAAATCGGTGTAGGCGATCGTCTGCTCGCCGCCGGCCAGCTGGTCCTGCATCGTGGTGAGCAGGAAGAGCACCAGGTACCCGCCGACGATCCACGCGACCCACTTCCACCACCGCGGCCGGCGCGGCTTGTCGTCGCCGTGCCCGGCCGGCAGCCCCTCGGTCCGCCACGGCTTGTGCGGCGGCCGCTGCGATCCGTTGCTCTTGCGGTCGGCCTGGTCGGGACCGGACTCGTCCTTCGCCGGCGGCTCCTTGTCGCTCATGGAGCCAAACATAGGTGCTGAATCAGCCGGGCCCTAGCAACAACTCATACCCTGGCACATGGTCACACCTCTGATCCTCGACTGCGACCCGGGCCACGACGACGCACTGGCGATCCTGCTCGCGGTCGCCGATCCGGCCGTCGACCTGCTCGCCGTGACGACCGTGGCCGGCAACCAGACCGTCGACAAGTGCACGGTGAACGCGCGGCGTGTGCTCTCCTTGGCCGGGGTCTCGGATGTTCCGGTCGCGCGGGGCGCCGACCGGCCCCTGGTACGGCGGTTGCGGATCGCCGACGACGTCCACGGCACGACCGGGCTCGACGGCCCGGCCTTCACGGGCGAGCCGTCGGTGCCGGAGTCGCCGCACTCGGCGCACGAGCTGCTGGTCGACGTACTGCGCTCTCGGCCGGCGACAATCGTGGCAACCGGGGCGTTGACGAACGTGGCGCGGCTGCTGGCCGAGGAGCCGCCGCTGGCCGGCAACATCACCGAGATCGTGTGGATGGGCGGGTCCACGGACCGCGGCAACATCGCGCCGCTGGCCGAGGCGAACGCGTGCGTGGATCCGGAGGCGGTGGATCTGGTGGTGCGGTCGGGGGTCCCGTTCACGATGTGCGGGCTGAACGTGACGCATCAGGCGCTGGTGACGGACGACGTCCTGGCGCGCCTGGAGCGGATCGGGACGCCGTTGGCGCGGGTCTGCGGCGAGTGGATGACGTTCTTCGCCTCGACGTACCGCGATCTGTTCGGCTTCGAGGCGCCACCGCTGCACGACCCGGTCGCGGTGGCACGGGTCATCGACCCCGCGATCGTGCACTGCGTCGAGGCCAACCTCGTCATCGAGACCAAGGGCGAATGGACCGCCGGCGCCACGGTGGTGGACCTCGACGGCTACACCGGCCGCCCGCCGAACGCCCGGATCGCCCTCACCCTCGACCGGGAAGCCTTCTGGAACCGCGTCGTCACCGCGATCACCGCCCTCGGCTGATTCGTCTGCTGACAGCGGAACCCCTTCACCCCCGTCGCCCGCTGCTCCAGGCTGGAGGTGTCGAGGAGGACACACATGGATGCAGAGAACCGGACGATCACTCTGAGCAGCAACGGTATCCCGGGGCCGGGCGTGCCTGGGCCGGGACGGCCGTGGCCGGAGATTCCCGGGGTGCCCGGGGTTCCGGAGCGGACGGCGCCGCAGCCGATTCTGCCGTCCTGGTACGAACCGACATCGATCACGCTGGAGCGGGAGCTCGCCGACCGGCTGCTGGCGGAGCGGGTGATCCTGGTCGGCGGGCGCCTCGACGACGCACTGGCGAACCACGTCGCCGCGCAGCTGCTCCTCCTGGATGCCCAGAGCAACGACCCGGTCAAGCTCCACCTGTCCGCGCCGGACGCCGACCTGGACGCGGCCCTGTCCGTGGCCGCCGCGATCGACCTGATCAGCGCCCCGGTCCATGTCGTTGCCCGCGGCACCGTCCGCGGCGCCGCGATCGCCGTCCTCGCCGCCGCAGCCCAGCGTGAAGCCCACCGGCACACGATGTTCGTGCTGTCCGCGCCCCACTTCACCGCCGACGGCACCGCGGACGAGCTCGCCGCCGTCGCCGAAGAACACGACCAGCAGACCGCCCGCCTCCGTGACCTCATCGCCCAGGCCACCGCTCGCCCCGCCGACGAGATCGCCGCCGACCTCGAGCCCGGCCGAGTCCTCACCGCCGAAGAAGCCCGCACCTACGGCCTCATCACCAAACTTCTCTGAGTGCGCCGGCCGCTGCAGCTCGACAGTACGTATACGGCTACCAGCCGCACCCCGCCCGCGGGGGCGCCCGCCTCGACGACCGCCAGTGGACATATACGTACTGTCGTCCTGCAGACCCTCAGGTGATGGTGAGGACCAACCGGCCGGCGGTCCTGCCGGTGAACTGGCGGGTCCAGGCGGTGGTGACGTCGGCGAGGGTGACGGTTTCGTAGGCGACGGCGATCGCCCCGACCGCGGCGTGCTGGAGTACGGCGGTCAGCGCGTCGCGGCGCTGGTCCGTGGTGAGGGCGTTGTTCGTGTAGCCGAGCACGCTCGCTGTCCTGCTCCGCAGGACGGACGACGAGAAGACCGCCTCGTCACCCGACGAGCCACCGAGATTCACCAGCCGTCCGCCCGGGGCGAGGACCCGCGAGGCAGCGGTCGCGGCGACGCCGAACACCGGATCGATCACCACGTCGTACGTCGGATCGCCCAGCAGTCTCGTCAGCTCGTCGGTATCCGGGCTGAGCGCGACCACCTCGTCCGCACCCGCCGCCAACGCCCGCTCCCGGGACGCCTCCGACCGGACGACAGCAACGACCCCCGACGCCCCGAGGACCCGCGCGGCCCCGATCGCCACTTGCCCGACCGCACCGCCACCGCCCAGCACCAGGACCCGCTCCCCCGCCTGCATCCGGGCCCGCCACGTCAACGCCATCCACCCGGCGACCCCGGACAACCCGATCGCTGCCACCGCCGCGTCCAGCACCGGCACGTCCAGCGCCACCAAATCCTCGTCCGGTACGGCGGCCCGCTCCGCGAGACTCCCGTCGCCCGCTGTCATCCCGGCCGAGGTCGCGAAGAACACCCGGGTCCCCGCGGGGACCGTCGACGACTCCTCCACCACACCGACACCCTGAACACCCGGGACGTACGGGAGCGCCGGCGGGCCGAAGTACGACGTACCGGAGGCACACAGCAGATCGAGCGGGACGATCGGGGCCGCGGTCACCCGGACGATCGAGGAACCAACACCTGCCACCGGGTCGGGGTGTTCGGCATGCGACGGCGGCTGGCCGTGGGTGTGCAGGACTGCGGCGCGCACGCGGACTCCTCAGGTAGCGATATCGGGGTACGGCAGGGCGTACTGCTGCTGCAGGGCCCGACCGTACGCCTTCTGGTACTCCAGCGGGCCGTGATCCCGCTCGAACATCGCGATGAACAACGTCAGCGTGAGGAACGGATGCGCGCCCAGGCCGAACAGCGCGAGGTGGTCGTGGTCGCGCAACGCCTTCCGCTCGTCGTCGGTGAACGCGAGCCAGGTGGACTTCTCCGCGACCGCGCAGTTCAGGATCTCGTTCGCCTTCTCCCGCTCCCACCAGTCCACCGTTCCGGCGGGATCCTCGCGGTAGCGCTCCACCAGCTCCGGGTCCCGGTCGACCGTGTAGAGGAACTTGTCCAGCAAGTACTTGCTCATGCCGGCACTCCGTTCGGGTACCAGGTGAAATACGCCTCCATCGTATGGAACAGGTCGAGCGAGTCCACGTGGTCCGCCTTCGCGCCGGCGCCTGCCACGCCCATCATCAGCATGAAGTCCATGAAGCCGTGCGTCGCATTGCCCGGCAGATGCAGGCTGTCCAGCGTCACCTCGGACAGGCACCCGTCGACGTCCCCGCTCGCGATCCAGTCCACCGCCTTGCGGTCGAACTCCGGGTCCGGGCCGTGCTCGCCGAACTGCCGCGGCCCGCCCAGCTCGAGCGACAGGTGCCCGGTGCCGATGATCGCGACCCGCTTGTCGATCGGCCACGACTCCACCAGCTGCCGGATCGTCCGGCCGAGCTCGACGAACCGGCCGGGCCGCGGCAGCGGGGGTGCGAAGATGTTGGTGTAGATCGGCACGATCGGCAGGTCCGCGTCCGGGCGCAGCGTGATGATCGGGCAGGTGATGCTGTGGTCGATCCGGAGTTCGTTGCTGAAGGCAAGATCGAAGCCGGCGTCCAGGCCGTTGCGCAGGATGTGCCCGGCGAGCTGCTCGTCACCGGCCAGCCGCATCCGGGGCAGGCCGAACTCGCGCTCCTCGTTGTACCAGTTCGCGTCGAAGTACGGCGCCTTGCCGACCAGGAACTGCGGCATGTTGTCCAGCCACAGCTGGTGGAAGTGGTCGCTGCCGACCATCACCAGGATGTCCGGCCGCGCCTTCGTCAGGGTCTCCCGGAAGGCCTCGATCTTCGCCACCCACGTGTCGGCGAACGGCGGGCGGTCGGCGCCGGTGGCGGTGCTCGCCCGGTAGTAGAACGGATGGTGCGTGGAGGCGATCACCGCGGCGACTGTGGCCATGTGGTGCTCCTTCAGGGTTCGACGTACACGGCGTTGCGATCGACGGTCAGGTAGGCGTCCATGCCGATGGGCCTGCGTCGCTCCTCCGCCAACTGGCCGAGGAGTCCGGCGGCTCTGGCCAGCAGGGCGAAGCCGCGCAACATCTCCACCGGCAGACCGAGGTCGGCGAGCGCGGCGCCGCACACTCCGGCTCCGTTCAGCGGCAGCTTGCGCCCGAGCACCTGCTCGTGCACCCGGCCGATCGCCTGGAACAGCTTGAGATGCGGCCCTTCCAGCCCTTCCTCCCGGGCGATGCGAATCAGTACCGGTGTGCGCGGGTCTTCCACCTTGTGCACCGGATGACCCAGCCCGGGGATGTACGTCCCGTTGGCCCGGGACTGTCGGACAAGCTCCAGCGCGAGTGGGTCCCAGCCGGCGTCGTCCGGCGTCGCGTGGCCTTCCAGAGCTTCGTGCAGGAACATGGCGCAGTCCTCGGTGACGCCCAGGAAGCGGGAGCCTCCGCCCAGCAGGCCCGCGGCCAAGGCGCCCTGCAACGCGTCCGGCGCCGACAGGTACGTCAACCGCGCGGCGATGGCGGTGGGGGTGAAACCGTGGTCGGCGAGGGCGACCAGGACTGCTTCGAAGACGCGGGTCTCGGACGGGGTCGGGCGGCGCAGGGCGACCAGCCAGAACGCCAGCTCGCCGAAGCCGACCTTGCCCATCAGGTCCGCGGTCAGGTCCTGCCCTAGCAGGCGGATCTCGTCGGCGGTCGAGGTCCCGAGCGAGGTGGGGAATTCAGGGCTCATGCGGACAACCACTTCCTCAGCTCGGCGCCGTGTTCATCCAGCTCGGGCGGCGGCAGACGGTACGACGCCGCGCTGCCGGAGAAGGTGATCGGGTTGCGCACCGTCGGGATGTCCCCGACCGTCACCACCGGGTCCAGCCCGATGTCCTCGGCGAACGCGACCCCGGCGTCCACGGTGTTGATCGGCCCGCACGGCACCCCGGCCGCGATGATGTCGCGGAACCACTCGAGCTTGGTCCGCGTCATCAACCGCTCCACGAGCAACGGCCGCAGCTCCTCACGACGGGCCGTGCGCTTCTCGTTCCGGTCGAACCGCGGGTCGTCGGCCAGCTCCGGTACGCCGAGCACCTCGACCAGCTTGCGGAACTGCCCGTTGTTCCCGGCCGTGATGATCAGTTCCCCGTCGGCGCACGGCAGCGGCTCGTACGGGAACAGGCTCGGGTGGCTGTTCCCCATCCGCAGCGGTACGACGCCGCCCGCGACGTACGCGCTCGACTGGTTGACCAGCCCGGACAGCGCCGACGACAGCAGGTTCACCTCGACGTGCTGCCCGCGGCCGGTCTCGTGCCGCAGGTTGAGCGCCGACAGCACCCCGATCGTCGCGTGCAGCCCGGCCATCACGTCGAACACCGAGATGCCCGCACGGTACGGCTCGCCGGACGGGTCACCGGTCAGGCTCATCAATCCGGAGATCGCCTGCACGATCAAGTCGTACCCGGGCAGCGCGGCGCCGCCCGGCCCGGACCCGAACCCGCTGATCGACGCGTACACCAGCCTCGGGTTGCCGGCGGCAACGGTCTCGTAGTCGAGCCCGAACCGCGCCAGCCCGCCCGGCCGGAAGTTCTCCAGCAGCACGTCCGCACGCCGCGCCAGCTCCTGCGCGGCGGCGAGGTCCGACGGATCCTTCAGATCGAGCGCGATCGACCGCTTGTTCCGGTTCACCGCGAGGTAGTACGTCGAGACGCCGTCACGCACCGGCGGCTGCCAGGACCGGGTGTCGTCACCGCCGGGCGACTCGACCTTCACCACGTCGGCCCCCAGGTCGGCCAGCAGCATGGTCGCGTACGGACCGGCCAGGATCCGGGAGAAGTCGGCCACCAGCAACCCGGAGAGCGGACCCTTCACCTGACCTCCCGGATCTACGGACACCTGTCCGCATCAGTCTCGATCTCCTCGTACCACCTGTCAACAGGCTCTTGACACCATCAAACTGCGCTCAGATAGTGAGGCTGACCGCCCCGTTGACCGTCATACGGACGTATGTCCGGGCAAGCTCTTGGAGGCAGCGATGACCACAGTGCTGTTGCGGGGCGGGACCGTGCTGACGATGGACGACCACCACACGGTGGTCCCGGACGGCGACGTACTGATCGACGGCGACAAGATCGCGGCAGTCGGGCAGCAGGGGCAACGACTCGACGTCCCCGAGGGCACCCAGGTGGTCGACGCGTCCGGCGGCATCGTGATGCCGGGGATGATCGACACCCACCGGCACATGTGGCAGACCGCGATGCGCGCGTACGGCGCCGACTGGACGCTCACGCAGTACTTCGTCTGGTACTACCTCGAGCACGGCAAGGCGTTCCGGCCAGAGGACATCCACGCGGGCAACCTGACCTCGGCGTGGGAGTCGCTGGAGGCCGGCATCACGACGACCGTCGACTGGTCGCACGGGCTGCAGAGCGTCGAACACGCCGAGGCGGCGGTCGACGCGCTGACGGCCGTGCCCGGCCGGTTCGTCCTTGCCTACGGCAACATCCAGGCCGGGCCGTGGGAGTGGACCGCCGATCCGTCCGTGCGGGCGTTCCTCGAGCGGCTGCGCGACGACGGCCGGCTCGGTCTGCAGCTCGCGTTCGACGTGACCGGCGATCCGGCGTTCCCGGAGCGGGCCGCGTTCGAGGTCGCCCGCGAGCTCGGGCTCGGCGTCACCACGCATGCCGGCGTCTGGGGTGCGACCAACGACAACGGCATCAAGCTGATGCACGAGAACGGCTTCATGACGCCGCAGAACATCTACGTCCACGCGGCGACCCTGACCACGGACTCGTACCAGCGGATCGCCGCGACCGGCGGTTCGATCTCGGTCTCGACCGAGTCCGAGCAGAGCGCCGGCCAGGGCTACCCGCCGACCTGGCAGGTCCGCCGCCACGACATTCCGGTGTCGTTGTCGCAGGACACCAGCGTGTGGTGGAGCGGCGACCTGTTCAGTGCGATGCGGACCACCCTCGGCGCCGACCGGGCCCGCGAACACCTGGAGGCGCACATGAAGGGCGCCACCGTGACGCACAGCCATCTGCGCGCCGAGCACGTCGTCGACTGGGCGACCCGCGGCGGCGCCCGCGCGCTCGGCCGCGACGACCTGGGCAGCCTCGAACCAGGGAAGACGGCGGACGTGATCCTGATCAAGAACGACGCGTCACCGGTGTCGTTCCCGCTGATCAACCCGTACGGCCAGGTGGCGTTCCAGGCGCAGCGCGGCGACGTCCACACGGTCATCGTCGACGGCCGCGTGGTCAAGCACGACCACCAACTGGTGGACTGCGACCTGCCCGCCGTACGACGGGAGGTCGAGGCGACTGTCGACTACCTGCGTTCGACGCTCGGCGAGGAGGCGTGGAAGAGCGGGATGAACCCGGAGCTGCCGAAGGGCGAGGTCCTGGACAACCCGTACCAGTACACCGACTACAAGTCCGACTCCACCCGCGAGGCCCGTGGCACCATCTTCGGTGAGTCGTAAGTCGAGCGGGAGGATCACCAGATGGCAGGGCGCGGCGCGGGTCCGGATTTCGTCGAGGCACTGGCGCGCGGGCTGGACGTGCTCTCCTGCTTCGACGCCGGCCACCGCACGATGTCGCTCACCGAGGTCGCGACCGCGGCCGGTCTGGCCCGGCCGACCGCGCGCCGGCTGCTGCTGACGCTGGAGGAGCTCGGCTTCGTCCGCACCGTCGGCGGATCCTTCCAGCTCACCCCGAAGGTGCTGACGCTGGGGATGGCGTACGTCGGTTCGCTCGGCCTCTGGGACATCGCGAGACCGCATCTCGAGGCGCTCGTCGCCCGCACCGGCGAGTCGTCGTCGATGGCGCAGCTCGACGGCTCGGACATCGTGTACGTCGCGCGCGTGTCGGTGCCGAAGCTGATCGCGCTCCGCGTCGACATCGGCACCCGGTTCCCCGCGGCGCAGACGTCGCAGGGCAAGGTGCTGCTGTCAGCGCTGTCGCCCGACGACCTGGCCGACGTGCTCACGCAACCGAGCCGCGCCGGACTCCCGCCGTACATCGGCCGGACCGCGGACCAGTTGCGCGACGAACTCACCGAGATCCGGGCGCGCGGGTGGGCACTCGCGGACGAGGAGCTCGCGCCCGGCGTCCGCTCGGTCGCGGCGCCGGTGCGCGACGGCACCGGCACCGTGCGGGCCGCGATGAACGTGACCGTGCACGCGGCCGAGACCTCGGTCGACAAGCTGCTGCACGATCACCTGCCGCTGCTACTGCGGACGGCCGGCGACGTCAGTGCGGAGTGGGCGTTGTGGCAGTCCAGGCCACACGTCGAGGTCGAGCAGCGCGACGAAACGACTGCTTGAATGGAGACATGACTGTTCTCGACTCGCCCATCCCCCGGTTCCACCTCGCGATGCCGGTCGACGACCTGGACGCGGCCCGGCACTTCTACGGCGAGGTCCTCGGCCTCGAACAGGGCCGCAGCTCGCAGACCTGGATCGACTGGAACCTGCGCGGCCACCAGTTCGTCACGCACGTCGCACCCGAGCGGGCGCAGCGGATCCACAACCCGGTCGACGGCCACGACGTGCCGGTGCCGCACTTCGGGCTGATCCTGACCGTCGAGGAGTTCCGGACCTTCGCCGAGCGGCTGCAGGCGGCCGGCACCACGTTCGTCATCGAGCCGTACGTCCGGTTCCAGGGCCAGACCGGCGAACAGTGGACGATGTTCTTCCTCGACCCGGCCGGCAATGCCCTGGAATTCAAGGCCTTCGCCGACGACTCCCAGGTCTTCGCCGCCTGAGCGGATGTCCCGCTAGGGCGTGATCCAGCCGGTCAGGATCGTCGTGCCGGAGCTGGTCTGGCAGACCAAACGGTACGGCACGGTCGGCGGCGGGCCGAGGACGAAGAAGCCGAGTTCGTCGATGTCCGCGGTGGCCAGCTCGCCGCCGTCGCCGCGGGCGCTGACCGTGCCGACGCCGGGCGGGTCGAGCTGTCCGAGGACCGCGTCCGGCGTCAGCTCGAGCTCGACCGTCCAGCCGTCCGAGGCGAACGTGAGCGACCGCAGGATCGCACTCTCCGACCGGATCGCCACCGGTTCCAGCGCGGAGTCGTAGGTGAGCGCCGCCAGCTCGGCGTCGATGGACCGCCACGCGAACGCAGCCTTACCGGCCTCGACGAAAGCCGACGGCACGTCCTCGGCGGAGGCCAAGGCTTCGCGCAAGGCCGCGATCAACTTCTCGTCGTCGTGCCATTCGGGATCCATCACGGGTCTCACCTCCTCGTTCATTCGTCGTTCGGTCCGGGGCCGTCGGCCGCCAGCAGGGCGAGCGCCGGGGTCTGCCGCAGCCGGGTCAGGCAACGCGCCCGGTTCGGCCCGATGCTGCCGACCGGCAAGCTCAGTCGCCGGCTGATCTCGTCGTACGGCGCCGGCGGGTCCTGCATCAGCAACGACAGCAACTGCTGGCATTTCCGCGACAGCTCGCTGAACGCGGTGCGCAGAATCGCGCCGCGTTCGTGCCGCAGTACCTCTTCCTCGGCGATCGCCTGCTCAGGGATGTCGGGCGACTGCAGGAGGTCGACCGGCTCGACCCGGCTGGTCGCACGGATCAGCCGGAAGCACTCCCGTTGCGTCGTGGTCGCGATCCAGCCCGGCAGCGCGGCCGGCTCGCGCAGACCGGGCAGGTGCTCGACCAGCCGCAGCCACACGCTCTGCCCGACGTCGTCGATGTCGGGCTGGGTCAGGCGATAGCGCCTGCACACCGAATAAACGAGCGGCGCGTATCTCTCCACCAGCTCGTCCCAAGCATTCTTCTCGCCGTCCCTGGCCCGGATGACCAGGTCGACGACTGTCGGATCGTCCCGCATGCCGTCCCCCTTTCCTCCGGACCGCTCTCTTACTGATACAGAGCGGTTCGGACCACTGCTGATACATCATGCGCCGAGCGCGACGAACGACCGGCCGGCGGCGTCGGCGACCGGGTCACCTCCTGTCCCGTGACGCGCCGCGGCGTACGCGGCAGCCAGCGGTTGGCCCGCCTGCAGGTTGTCGTG
This sequence comes from Kribbella sp. NPDC004138, assembly GCF_053603655.1. NCBI lineage: Bacteria > Bacillati > Actinomycetota > Actinomycetes > Propionibacteriales > Kribbellaceae > Kribbella > Kribbella sp. NPDC004138. The sequence goes on along the minus strand of NZ_JBSGFZ010000011.1, from coordinate 120,251 downwards.
CAGCGCGAGCATCAGCGGAGCGGTCGCCGGGTCGTTCACCGGTACGACGCTCGCGAGAATGCCGGCCGCGCCCAGCGGGATCAGGCTGCTGCTCAACCCGAGCAGCTCGTCCGCGCCGACCGGCTTCGCGAGGCCGGAGTCGCAACTCGACAGCACCATCCGGTACGGCGCCCGGCGCAGGCGCTCGAAGTCGTACACCGTCAACGGCCCGTCGTCGAGCCGCAGCGACGAGAACAGCGGACTGTCCGAGCGGAACGTGCCGTGCGCCGCGATGTGCGCGATCCACGCGCCGTCGAGCTCGCGCAGCACGTTCTCCGCGGTCGCGTCGCCGTCGGCCAGCACGGTCGCGTCCGGGTACTCCTTGGCCAGCCGCAGCACCTCGGCACGACCCGAGGACAGCCCGGGACCGAGGACCAGCACGACCCGCCGGTCCGACGGCGGGCGCAACCTCTGCGCGCGCAACCATGTCGCCGCCGACGGCACCACGTTCACGGCCCGATCGGCCAGCGCCGGCACCAGTCCCCAGGGCAACGCGTGCAATCGACCGGGCGGAACCATCACCACGTCCCGATCCCCCAGCAACTCCTGTGCCGGGCCGAGAATCGCGTCCCCGAGCCGAGTCCCCAACACCTCGAGCGAAGGCCCCGCAGGCCGCGCCGGGCCCTGGGTGCTGCCGGGGCGGGAGCGGCCGTGGGCCAGCCGCCGCAGACGGAATCGGGAGCGCTCGACCTCGAGCGCGGCCGCCGTGAGCGGGCCGACCTCGTGTCTGGTGATTCGCCCGTCCCGCACCACTACCGCGTGCAGCACGCCGTCCACCTCGACCAGCTCCACCAGCACGGTCTCGCCCAACGCCGCCACCAACTCGTCGACGTCGAACCGCCGAGCGCCGGCCCCGCCGCCGCCCGCTGCCCGCAACGTCCGGTCGCGAACCGCCTTCTCCAGACGCCGGCGTTCCTTGTCCAGCGCGGGATCCGGTGCCGCGTCCAACCGCCGTACGACGTCGCGCAACGCGGCCAGCTCACCGACCAACTGCTCGTCGTCGGGCGGCCGCACGGGCGGTACGCCGAGCGCCGTCGCGCGCCACCGCTCACCCCAGCTCAGCAACCGGCGCGGATCGTCGCGCCGCAGTGCGTCCCGCAGCGCCAACTCCGCCAGCTCCGCACCCTGACCGGTCGCCAACGCCCGCAGCTCCGTCGCACCCATCGCCAGCCGGTGCTCGTCCAACGCGTCCAGACCACGCGCGCACGCCGCCAACATGCCGCGCACCTCACCCCGGGCCTCGGCGCGCAACGCCTTCCCCAACCAGGCAGCGCTCCGGGCGATCGGCGGCGCGTCCTTGCTGTGCCGTCCGGCCAGCTCCAGTTGCCGATCCGCCGCCCGCGCACGGCCCGCGGCCAACGCCAACCGGCCCGCGAGCAGAGGCGCGGCCGACGCCTCGGACGCGCCCAACGCGTCCAGCCGGGCCGCCACCGCACTCACCCGGCGCAGGAGCGACTCGCCGCGCTCGCCCGACTGGTACCGCGCCTCGAGCAGCACCATCGACGAACGCACCGACCACCACTCCCGCCGCTGCGCCGAGAACAACCGCCGGGCCTGGTCCGCCCGCTCCCGCGCCGCCGCCGGATCGCCGGCTGCCAGCGCCGCGGTCGCCGCCGCGAACCACAACTCGCCGCGTTTGGTCGCCGTACCGCCCTCGGCCGCGATCGCCTGGTCCATCTCGGCCAGCGCCTCCGCGCTGAGACCGGCGGCCAGCAGCACGCCGCAGCGATCGATCGCGAGGTCCGGCCAGACGACGCCGACCGCCGCGAAGCGCCGGCCCGCCTCGTCCAGATACCGCAGCGCGGCCGGCAAGTCGCCTCGCGAATACGCGACCAGTCCCCGGTTCTGCCGGGCTTCGGCGTACTCGAACTCCTGGCCCGTCGCGGCGTACAACTTCTCCGCGACCGAGAAATCCGCGTCCGCCCGTTTCGTCCCGCCGAGGGCGAGTTGGATGAATCCGCGATAGTTGCGCGACCGCGCCTCCCAGACCTGGTCGCCCGACCGCCGCAGCCGCGTGATCGCCGAGCGCAGGTCCTCGAGCGCCTCGCGGTGCCGCCCGAGCACCAGCAGTACGTCGGCGCGCCGCAGCAGCACCCGGCCGGTCAGGGCTCCGCGGCTGAGGTCGACCGCGCGATCGAGCCGCTCCAGTCCCTCCCGGCTGCGCCCGGCCCGGCCGAGCGTCGCGCCCAGCGTGGCAAGGACATCCGCCTCCCGCTCCGACCGCCCGGACTGCTCCGCCAGCCGCAGCGCGGTGCGCAGCTCCCGGACCGCCCGCGGCACGTCGCCGAGCTGCCGCAGACCGATGCCCCAGGCCTGATGCGCGATCGACGCCTCGACCTGCGGCGGACCGCCTGCCAGCAGGGTCCGCGCGGACGCGATCGCGTCGTGCGGGCGCGACAACGCGAGCGGCAGCAGATTTTCTGCTGCCTCAGCACTCCCCCCTGCCGATGGCACTCTGTAATCATATCGACCATTCATGCATCTGGGGGAAGGAACGAAATGGCGGAGCAAACGAGTGAGAGAAAATACATCTCTCAGATCGAGCTGATTCTGGAGGCATTCGGCAAGGAGGTCGCGGTCCATCCCGAGGACTGGGAGAAACGGCCGGAGGGGGCCGACTACCTGTACCGGACCGGGGTGGTCCTGGTCCGCGACGAGGACGTTCAGCGGGTGGTCGAACTGTTCCGGGGCGGCCGGCCCGACGAGGGCGGGATCGGCGGTGTCACGCGGCTGCTGCTCCCGGAGGAGGTGCCGCCGGACGCGCCCGAGGACCGGTCGCCGACGCAGCGGTTCCTGAAGTACGCCGACCTGCGGCTCGGCCGCGGCGTGGTGACACCGGAGCATCTGTTCTATGTGACGCCGAGCGTCAGCCCGTGCCCGGCGACCGAGCCGGAGGAGGTGCCGCCCGGGATCCCGCCGGACCCGGTGCTGCCGACCCCGTTCCTGGCCGCGGGCGCCGCGGACGGTCGCGGGGTCAAGGTCGTCGTCCTCGACGTCGGCTGGTCCGACGCGCCGGCGGCGTACTGGCTGGCCGGGGTGACCGGCGATCCGGAGAACGCGTTCGACGGCTCCGGGCGGATCCGGCCGTACGCCGGGCACGGGACCTTCATCGCCGGCGTCCTGCGGGCGATCGCGCGGAACGTCGAGGTCGTGGTGAAGAGCTACTTCACCAGCGCGGGCGCGATGTGGGAGTTCGATCTCGCGCAGGCGCTGGACGAGGTGCTCGACCTGGCGCCGGACATCATCAGCCTGTCGGCCGGGACCCGGACCCGGTTCGACCTGCCGGCGCTCGGCCTGGACGTGTTCGTCCGGACCCGGCTGGACCGCGTCAACGGCCTCACGCTGGTCGCCGCGGCGGGCAACGAGTCGTCCAGGGACTACTTCTGGCCGGCCGCGTTCCCGGAGGTCGTCGGCGTCGGCGCGCTCGCCGAGAACGGGCGGGACCGGGCGTCGTTCAGCAACTTCGGCGGCTGGGTCGACGTCTACGCACCGGGCGAGCACCTGGTGAACGCGTTCCTGACCGGCGATTACGAGTGCACCGAACCGCCGAACACCGGCCAGCTGCGCTCGTTCCAGGGTATGGCCCGCTGGAGCGGGACGTCGTTCGCGACGCCGCTGGTGGCCGGCCTGATCGCCGGCCGGATGTCGATCACCGGTGAGAGCGCGAAGCAGGCGTCCGACGCGCTGCTGGCGTTCGCGCTGACCCAGCCCGAGCCGGGCGTCGGGCCCGTTCTGCACGCCGGGGACGCGCTCGCGTCCCTCGGCACGCCCTGACCGGCAGCCCGTTCACACGCCGACGCGGTGCGGACCTCCGGCCTGACCAACCGAACCACCGCACCGCGTCAGCATCCCCCTCTGCACCCTCGTCCCGTCCTCCCCCCTGCGACGGCCCGAGGGCTTGCCCCCACTTCTGCGGAGTCACCCTCGGTGCGGGTTGATACACCGCTCAACCAGGAAAGTTTTCAACGAGCCGGCGGCTGCGGCTGCTCACAAAGGAACGGCGCCCGGTGGCCCCCCGAGTGGTAGTGGTACTGCTTCCCGCCGGCCTCCAGCACGGTCCGGTTCCCGGGCACCAAGGCCTGGGTGTAGTGCATCCCCGGCTCCGGGCAGCCGAGGCTGCCGTCCGGCCAGGTCACGTCCTCGGAGCTGACCACGGTGACGGCGGCGGCGTCGACACCGAGCCGCTTCACGAGGTCGGCCTTCGCCTGGTCGGCCACCCCGCCACCCGGGCTCGCGGGTCCAGAACTGCTGCTACTGCTGCTCGGCGTCATCGACGGTTGTCCTCCTGTTGGGGCTTCATTGCCACATGCAACCAGAAGCACGGCCACGGCGACCATGCCCGTCGTCCTGCCCGCCACCCTCGTCACGCTGCGCATCACCATCACCTCCCACAGTAGACGTCCGGCCGGCGCGATTCGTTGCAGGTCGTTTGTTCAAGTTCTGTTTGCCAGGTGTCAGTCCACGGCGTGAAGGATCTCGACTGCTCGGGAACCGCCTTTCCAAGGAGTCAAACCCATGTCAGTCGATCGTCGTTCCGTCCTCCGGGGCGCCGCCGCCGGTGCCGCCGGGGTCGGGTTCACCACCGTCGGGGCCGTGCCGACGCTCGCGGAGGCCGCGCCGGCTTCGCACGGCGACCGTTCGCCGTTCCCCCAGCACAAGCCGTTCCCGCCGCTGCTGGACGACCCGAAGGGCATCCTGGCGCTGCCGCCCGGGTTCAAGTACAAGATCGTCACCTATGCCGGCCAGACGAAGCTGACCACCGGCCAGCCGACGCCGGACCACCACGACGGCACCGCGGTCTTCAGCACCGGGAACAAGTACCAGCTGATCCAGAACCACGAGATCAGCTCGAACGGTCCGCTCGGCGTCCCGCCGATCGAGGGCACCGTGTACGACGCCGGCGTCGGCGCGGCCGGTGGCTGCACCGTCATCACCGTGGGCAAGGACGGCACGAACCTCGGTGAGTGGGTCGGCATCTCCGGCACCCTGACCAACTGCGCCGGCGGCCCGACGCCGTGGGGCACCTGGATGACGTGCGAGGAGACCGAGAACAAGGCCAACGGCACCACCCGGCTGAAGGACCACGGGTACGTCTTCGAGGTCTGGGGCGACGGCAAGACCGCGCACCCGGTGCCGCTGAAGGCGCTCGGCCGGTACGCCCACGAGGCGCTCGCGATCGACGAGGACCGGACCCACATCTATCTGTCCGAGGACGCCTCCGGCCCGAACGGCAGCTTCTACCGCTGGTCCGCGCCGCGCGGCTACAAGCTCGGCCCGAGCAGCTGGAAGGACCTGCAGAACAAGGACTTCGGCACCCTGGAGGCGCTGGCCATCCTCGGTGACGACGGCAAGCCGATTCCGGACGTCGCGTACCTGACCTCCGCGCAGCTGCTCCGCCCGTTCCGGGTCGCCTGGGTGCCGGTGCCGGACCGCGACGGCGCGACGACCTCGGTGCGCAAGCAGTTCACCGACGGTCAGATCACCCGCGGCAAGAAGTTCGAGGGCGTCTACGGCACCAAGCAGGGCGTGTACGTCGTGAACTCCTACGCCGAGTCCGGCACGGCCGACCTGCCCGCCGACGCGGTCCCGCACGACGGCATGGTCTGGTTCTACAACTACGACGCCGAGACCATCCAGCTGGTCACGTACTTCCCGGACAACGCCGCCGCCGACAAGGGCGCCGAGGCGAAGTACGACGACTACAACTTCGACAGCCCGGACAACGTCACCGTCACGCCGTGGGGCTCGCTGGTGCTCGCCGAGGACGGCAACGCCAGCAGCCACGTGCTGAGCGCGACGCCGGGCGGCCCGACGTACGCCATCGCCCGGAACATGCTGAACGACTCCGAGTTCACCGGCCCGACCTTCTCCGCCGACGGCAAGGTGCTCTTCGTCAACATCCAGACCCCCGGCATCACCCTGGCCATCACCGGCCCGTGGCGCGACTACCTCGGCTGAGTGCTTCGAGAAGGGTGAGCGGGCGGTCGTCGGGGCCGACGCGGACCTCGTTCATCAGGTAGGAGAAGGCGATCTCGCGGTGCGGCCAGGCGCCGTGCCGCGAGCCGCCGGCTCCCGCGTGACCGAACGCGTCGGGCGCGACGCCCATCCGGCCGTCGCCGGTCTGCAGCTCGAAGCCGGCGCCGTACCTCATGGGGCTGCCCCAATTGGGTTCGAGGCCGCGCCGGAGCTCGCGCCGCCCCAGCTCGACGGTCTCCTGACTCAGGACGCGGGAGCCGTCGACGTCGCCGATCAGCGACGCGTAGAACCGGGCCATCCCGCGGGCCGTCGCGTAGCCGCCGACCGCGGCCAGTCCCGCGGTGCGGTACTCGGCGCTGTTCCAGATTTTCTCCGAGCCCGGGATCCACAGCGGATTCGGCCGGTTCAGCTCGGTCCACGGCCCGTCGACGAGGACGCCGTCCGGCGCCGCCATCGTCGCGGCGCGCCGGTGCAGGTCCTCGGGCAGCCCGATCCACACCTCGAGGCCGAGCGGCCGCGCGAACTCGTCCGCGAAGAACCGGCCGATGGTCCGCCCGTCCACCCGGCGCACCAGCTCGTCCAGCAACCAGCCCCAGGTGACCGGGTGATAGACGAATCCGGCCCGAGCGTCCGCCGCCGGGGCCTGAGCGGCCAGATGGGCTGCCATCGCGTCGTGGTCGAGCAGATCGGCGTACCCGGCGTCCACCCACGGCAGCCGCGCCTGGTGGGACAGCACGTCGGCGATCGTGATCGACTCCTTGCCCTGGGCACCGAATTCGGGCCAGTAGCGGCTGAACGGATCGTCCAGCCGGAGCTGTCCGCCCTGCACCAGCAGGAGAACGCACGCGGTCGTGAGCCCCTTGGTCCCGGAGAACATCAAGTGGATCGTGTCGCGATCCCAGGCCCTGCCCGTGCCGGGATCAGCCGTCCCGCCCAGAGGTCCACCACCAGTTCGCCCCGGTGGTACGCCGCGAACGCCGCACCCACCTCGCCGCGCTCGGTGAAGTTCCGCGCGAACGCCTCAGCTACTTGTTCCCACATGACGAATGATAGTACCGATCGTTCTTATCTTGGTCCAGCTCGGTAGGGTGGCGGTGGAGGTGGTGGAGGTGGTGGCACGATGCCGGTGAAGGCTGGGGAACGGCTTGATCCCGAGGCGACCCGCGCGCGGATCCTGAAGGCGGCCGCGGAGGTGTTCGGCCGGCGCGGCATCCACGCGGCCGGGATGAACGAGATCGTCGAGACGGCCGGCGCGTCCAAGCTGACGATCTACAAGAACTTCGGCTCCAAGGAAGGGCTGGTCGAGGCCGTCCTGACCGACCGTACGCAGCGGGTCCGCGCCTGGCACAACGCGGCGGTCGACGCGGCGCCGGCCGGTCGTGAGCAGATCCTGGCGGTGTTCGAGCTGATCGCGACCTGGTACGCCGAGCCCGGGTTCCGCGGGTGCGCGATGATGAACGCGGCGACGGAGGATCGCGGGCAGGACGGGGCGCCGCGACGGCTCGCGCAGGACCATCTCAGGTTCTACCGGCAGCTGTTCGAACGCCTGCTGACCGGCGCGCGCAACCCCGAGGTGACCGCGCGGCAGCTGGTCGTCGTCCTGGAAGGTGCGACGCTGATCAGCGCGGTCGACCAGGACCCCGGGCTGGGCGCCGAGGCGCGCGTCATCGTCGAGACCCTGCTGGACGCGGCATTCTGAGCAGTACGGCGACGCACGCGAGTCCCGCACCGGCGGCCACCAGGAAGGCCGCGCGGAACCCGGCCCGCTCGGCGACGAGCCCGCCGAGCGGACCCGCGACCATCACCCCGAGATCCCAGAACGACGTCATCACCCCCATCGACACGCCGGGCCGCAGCCCGCGCACGCGATCCAACGTCATCGACACGCACGCCGGATAGATCAACGCCAATCCGACTCCGGCCGCCGCGATGAACACCAGCGCGCCGACAGGTCCGCTCGCCGACGCGATCCCGGCCAGCGCCACGACTTCCACCGAGATCGTCGAGACGGCCACGACGCGCCCGCCGTACCGGTCGACGAGCGGACTGCCGGCGAACCGGACGACCAGGAACGCCGCCGCGAACACCGCCAGCGCGACGCCATCGACCTCGAGGTGATCGGCTCGCAACCGCAGCACGAGCAGCGCAGCCACCGTCCCGTAGCAGTAGGCGGCCAGCCCGATCGTCACCCCCGGCAACGGAACTCCGGGCGGCACCAAACCCCGGAGCCGCACCAACGGCTCGCGCAGCCCTGGGTCCCGGCGAGTCGTCAGCACGAGCCCCACGGACACGAGCGACAACGCCACGACCACCCACCAGACCGCACCACCCGCAGCAGATCCGACGAGCGGGCCGGTGGCGAGGCCGCCCCACATCGACAGCCCGAACCAACCCGCCAACCGGCCGCGCTGCGCCGGTCGCACGCCAGACAACACCCACGGCAACGCGGCCGAGAACAGCGCCGCCTCCCCCACCCCCATCACCAGCCGCGCGACCAGCAGCACCCCCAGCCCGGGCGCCCACAGTTGCCCCAGGCCACCAATCGCCGCGAGCACTCCCCCGGCAAGCACGACCGGCCGCGACCACCCCGCATCAGCCAGCCGGCCCGCGAACGGCCGTCCGCACGCCGTGGCGAGAAACGCGATCCCGATCGCGGTCCCACTGGCCAGCGCGCCGCCGCCGTACCTGTCCGGCACGTACGACGGCAGCACCTGCAGCGCCGCCCCGAACGCGAGATACCCGCACAGCACCGCCACCCACAACCGCCGGACCGGAACCGTCATGGGCTAGATGGTACCGCTCGTTACTATCTATGCGAACCCGCCGTCCGGGGCGATGTGGTCGAAGATCTGGTCGACCAGCGCGACGACGTGCGGGTCGTCGACGGTGTAGATGTGCCGCCGCCCCGCCCGGCGGACCGTGATCAGGCCGGCGATCCGGAGCTTGCCGAGATGCTGGCTCGCGGTCGCGACGCTCACGCCGGCACGCTCCGCCAGCGTGCCCACGTCGTACTCGCCGTTCGCCGCGAACCACACCAGATGCAGCCGCACGGGCGGCGACAGCAGCCCGAAGGTCCGAGCCGCGGCGGCCAGCTGCCGGCGGGTCGGGGCGATCCGCCCGGACCTGACCGCGGCCGCCGCGGGCTCGGAACCGTTCATCTCACCTGGTCATCTCAGTAGATGTTCGAGGGCCGGACCATGCCCTCGGCCAGGTCGCCGAAGCCCGGGGCCAGGATCGCGCCGGGGTTGCCAATGACCTCCTCGACCACCGCGGTCTCGGTCGTGATCAGCAGCGCCGCGATCGACGCCGCGCTCTCCAGGGCCGCGCGGGTCACCTTCAGCGGGTCCATCACGCCTTCGTCGAACATGTCGTCGTAGTGCCCGGTCAGCGCGTTGAACCCGTGGCCCAGCGGCAGGCTCGCCACCTTCGCGACGACCTCGTCGCCGTCGTACCCGGCGTTGATCGCGATCCACCGCAGCGGCTCGGGCAGCGCGCGCCGGACGACCTCGCGGCCGATCGCGTCGTCGCCGGTGAGCTCGACGCGCGACACCGCCTCCTGCGCCTGGACGAGCGCCGTACCGCCGCCGGCCACCACGCCCTCCTCGACCGCCGCCCGGGTGGCGGCCAGCGAGTCCTCGACCCGCAGCATCCGCTCCTTGAGCTCGACGCTCGTCGCGCCGCCGACCCGGATCACGGCCACCCGCCCGGACAGCCGCGCCATCCGGAGCTGCAGGCTGTCCCGGTCGGCGTCGATCCGGGCCCGCTCGAACTGGGTCTCGAGCTGCCGCAGCCGTGCCTCGACGAGCGCCGGGTCACCGTGCCCGCCGACGATCGTCGTACTGGCCTCGCTGATCGTGATCCGGTCACAGGTGCCGAGGTGCTCCAACGCCACCTCGGCGAGCTCGAGCCCGGTGTCCTGGGCGATCACGTGCCCGCCGAGCGCCACCGCGAGGTCTTCCAGCTCGGCGATCCGCCGGTGCCCGAAGCCGGGGGCCCGGACCACGACCGACTGCATCGTGCCGTGCATGTTCCCGCCGACCAGGAACTGCAGCGCCGGCCCGGTGACGTCCTCGGCGAGCACGACCAGCGGCCGGTCCGCGCGCTTGGCCACCTCGACCGTCGGCATGATGTCCTGCACCTGGCTGATCTTGCGGTTGGTGAGCAGGACCAGCGGGCGCTCGTGGACGGCCTCCATCCGCTCCTTGTCGGTGACCATGTATGCCGAGGTGTAGCCGTGGTCGAACTCGATCCCGTCGACCACCTCGACCGACATCCCGAGCTCGTCGGACTCCTCCGTGGTGACGACGCCGTTGCGCCCGACGCGCTCGACCGCCGCCGCGATCACCTCGCCGATCGACTCGTCGTCACCGGCGGCCATGGTCGCGATGTGCCGCAGGTCCTGCCCGCCGCCGACCTCGGCCGCCCAGGACCGCAGCGTCGCCACCACCACCGGTACGGTCTGTTCGATGCCGCGGCGGACCCGCATCGGGTTGGCGCCGGCGTCGACGGCCCGCAGGCCCTCGCGGACCATGGCCTGGGCGAGCACCGTCGCGGTCGTCGTCCCGTCGCCGACCACGCCGTTGGTCTTCATCGCGACTTCCTTCACCAGCTGGGCGCCCATGTTCGCGAACGGTTCGCGCAGCTGGATCTCCCGGGCGATCGTCACCCCGTCGTTGGTGATCGTCGGCGGCCCGGTCAGCTTCTCCAGGACGGCGTTGCGTCCCTTCGGTCCCAGCGTCACCTTCACCGCGTCGGCCAGGGTGTTCACCCCGGCCTCGAGCAGCCGTCGTGCTTCTTCGTCGAACCGCAGTTCCTTGGCCATGGTCGGGCCGCCCTTCGGGTTTATGGGATGAGAATCGCCCGGCCGCGGACCAGTCCGCGGTCGAGGTCGTCGATCGCCTGCTGGAAGTCGGTGAGCGGGTACTTGCTGGTGTGCAGGGTGACCTTGCCCTGCGCGGCGAGAACCATCAGCTCCTGCAGGTCGGTGTAGGAGCCGACCAGGTTCCCGACGAAGTTGATCTCGGTCGAGATGACGTCGATCGTCGGTACGACGAGGTCCTCGCCGTAGCCGACGACGTAGTAGTTGCCGGCCCGGCGCAGCATCGCCACGCCTTCCGCGGTCGCCCCGCCCTCGCCGACGAAGTCCACCACCGCCTCGGCGCCGCGGCCGCCGGTGAGCTCCAGGACCTGCCGCACCTGGGTGCCGTCGGCAACGATCCCGTGGTCGGCGCCGATCGAGACCGCGAGCTCGACCGCGGCGGGGTTGCGGTCGACGACGACCAGCGTCGCCGCCGAGATCGCCTTCAGCACCTGGATCCCGATGTGCCCGAGTCCGCCGGCGCCGATCAGCACGCACACGTCGCCCGGGTGCAGCGCCCGCGCGGCCTTGCGCACCGCGTGGTACGCCGTCAGCCCCGCGTCCGCGAGCGCCGCGACGTCGGCCGGTTCGAGACTGTCGTCGATCCGCACCACGCTGCGGGCGGTCGTCTTCAGGTACTCGGCGTACCCGCCGTCGGTGTCGATCCCCGGGAACCGGCTGTTCTCGCAGTGCACGTCGTCGCCGAACCGGCACGCACGGCACAGCCCGCAGGTGACCAGCGGATGCAGGATCACCTTGTCGCCGGGCCTCACGTTCGTGACCGCGTCGCCGGTCGCGTGCACCCAGCCGGCGTTCTCGTGCCCGATCGTGTAGGGCAGCATCACGCCGGACTTCTCGGCCCACTGTCCTTCGAGGATGTGCAGGTCGGTCCGGCACACCCCGGCTCCGCCGATCCGCACGATCACGTCGAGCGGCCCCTCGACCTTCGGCTCCGGTACGTCGTCCAGTTGCAGACCTGTGTGGTAGCCGACCACCCGGACCGCTCTCATGCCGTGCTCCCGTATCTCGTAGCCAACAGTCCACGACAGAAGTGCGCGTTGCCCTCCATCGAGATCCGCACCGACTTCGCGAACCGCAGCCGGAGCGGGACGTCCTCGGGAGCCAGCGACTGCCCGTCCTCGGACACCACCAGCGGATCCGCAGGCCGTACGCCGAGCCCGACCGCGACCCGGCGGCGCAGCAACGCCTCCTTGTGCGGCCCTGCGGGGACGTCGGCGAGCGTGACCCGGTGGAGATCGTCCACGGTCACGTCAGTGGTCCGCAGAAGGTGCTCGGCGCACCGTTCCATCGCCGCGGTGTGCGCCTTGCGGTGGAAGATCTCCCGCAGCTCGTCGAGGCTTTCCTCGGCCTCGACGCCGAACGTCCCGACGTACCCGGCGTCCGCGGCCAGTCCGGCGTTGATCTTGTCCGAGTCGTGGTGGTCGTCCAGCCGGACGACCACCTGCCCGATCCGTTCCACCTTCCGGAGGGCGTCCAGTGCGTCGGACGCCATCAGGTAGGCGAAGTTCGGCGAGCAGAACGACGTCGGCAGCCGCAGGTGCACGGTGACGCACGCGTTCTCGATCCGGATCGAGCGGACGAAGCCGAGCTCGGTGATCGGCTCGTCCAGCTCGGGATCCGTCACCCCCGACAGGGCCGCCAGCACCCTGTCGGACAGTGACGTGGAGGACGTGGAGGACGTGGAGGACGTGGAGGACGTGGCGGACGTGGCGATCGCGATCATGACCGCGCGCCCGCAGCCACCTCGACGGAAGCGTCGCCGGCCTCGGTCGGCAGCCGCAACTCGGCCGGTACGTCGAGGTCGTACATCGCCGCGGCGTTCAGGCCGAGGATCTTCTTCTTCTGCGCCGTGGTGATCGGCGCGTACTCGGTCAGCTCCTCGGGGATCTGGAAGTCGACGAACTTCTCGACCAGCCACTTCGGCGTCCACAGGGCGTAGTCGCTGGAGAAGAAGATCTTGTCCTCGCCGAGCCAGTAGAGCAGCTCCCCGATGATTTGGGCGAAGTACTTCGGCCGGGTGTGGATGAACGGCATCGCGACCGCGAGACCGCCGTACACGTTGGACTCCTGGGTGGCGATCCAGCAGAAGTCCTCCAGCCGCGGCAGGCCGACGTGCTCGACGACGAAGTTCAGGTCGAGGTAGTCGGTCGCGACCTTGTCGATGTCCGCGACGTCGAACGCGTCCCGGTCCAGCGGGCGGATCGTGGGGCCCTTGTGGATGTGGATGTTGTGGATCCCGAGTTCGAGACACTCCTCGAGGTACCGCCGCGACCACGGGTCGTCGAGCTTGTAGCCGCGCGAGTCGCCGTGCCATTCGGCGGTGTAGAGCTTGACGCCCTTCAGGTTCATCCGCTCCGCGTCCCGGCGGAGTTGCTCCAGGCCGGCTTCCCCGTTGCGTGGATCGTAGGCGTGGTTGTACGTCAGCTTGTCCGGATGCTCCTGCGCCAGCCCGAACGCCTCCTCGGTCTGCCCGAACCCGTTGCGATAGAACTCACCGAGGATCGCCGGCTGGAAGATCGCGTGGTCGACGTAGCCGTCGTCGAACAGGTCCTTCATCAGCCGCTGGCCGCCGTAGTACGTGTAGGTGTCGTAGTCCCACAGGACCTCTTCCGGGCTGAGGTTCTTGTGGTAGTCGTAGAAGCAGTCGATGAACTGCTTGCCGTGGATGTTCTTGTGGTTCGACGCCCGCCCGTCCCACAGGGCGATGTGCGCGTCGACCACGAAGTACTTCTCGCCGTCCTTGTCGTACATGCGTGCCCTCCTAGTGGGCGGTGAGGTCGAAGCCGATGTACTCCGCGGCGTCCTCCGGGCTCGCGAACAGCAGCGTCCGCTCGTCGAGGTGGACCATCCGCCCGTAGTGCGTCGAGCTGATCTCCTCGAACACCGACCCGTCGAACTCCGACCCGAGCGCGTCGGTCAGCTCGGCGTAGTCGAAGTCCAGGACGCCGGTGCCGTCGACGCGGATCATCGACGGGTACTCGGTCAGCTCGACGCCGTCCTTGGTGCCCATCACCCGGGCCACGACCCGGCCGATCGGCGTGTTCATCAGGGTCACACCGCATTTGTTGGAGAACTCGGTGTCAGATCCGAACTGCATGCTCACTGGTCCAGCTCCTTCGGAACGTCGAGCCCGAGGTCCTCGAGCAGGGAACGGAACTTCTGCTTGGCCGCGTCCAGGCTGACCGCGAACGTGACCGACTTGTCGGCCGGCTGCGACCAGATCGGCTGCAGCGCGTGCGCGGCGTCGAGGCAGCGCGGCACCCAGGTCGCGAGCCAGTCGCCGAACAGTGCCTTGTTGGCCTCGCCGTACTCGGCGTCGCGGGTCAGCAGCCGGAACAGGCCGCGGGTGTAGCCGAGGTCGCGGTCGTAGTCGTGCTCGCCGGTGCCGACGATGGTCGGCGTGATGTAGTCGCCGTTGCGGGCGGCGATCTGCATCACCAGCTCGGTCCGGAACAGCGAGCCGACCAGCTGCTCGAACACGATGTTGGTGGCGAACAGCAGCTGGCACCAGTCACCGACGGCGGTCAGCCGCTCGACCACCTCGCGGGTCGGCTGCCACTCCGGCGCCGACTTCCAGACCTCCTTGTGCGCGGACCCGTCGAACGGTACGTCGGCCTCGGCGAGGTCGAGGTTGAACAGCGCGAGGTCCTGCGCGAACCGCATCTTGTGCGCCGCGTTGACCGCGACCGCGGTGTTGATCATGTTCGTCGGACCGGACCGCTGGATGCTGGTGAAGACGTGCAGCGCGAGCCCGTTCTCGGCGTGCATCCAGGCGCCGAGGTTGCGCTCGATGAACTTCAGCCAGGCCGGGTTCCAGCTGTCGTACGCCCTGGCCCGCTTGGCGTTCTGCAGGCACAGGTCGACCTGCCGGACGACCGCGGAGTTGTTCCGGTAGATGGTCTGGTTCCACTCCTCGTTCGGGTCGAGGAAGGCGTGCCAGTTCGACGACTTCGCGGCCGTCCACTCCTTCGGGTAGCCGCCGGGGCCGTCGCCGAAGCCGTAGATCCAGCCCTGCGTCAGGTGCCGGTCGGGGTCCGGCTGGACGTCGACGGTGACGTCCTCGTACATCGTCGCGCGCAGCTTGGCCGGCTTGTAGTAGTTGTAGCTGCGGCTGGTCGAGCTGGGGAACTCCAGCGCGCCGGCCTCGGAGTCGGTGAACTCGATCCTGGGGAAACTGCGGGGCTTGGTCTGTGTCATCTCAGACTCCATCGGTAGCTGGGCTGGTGAACTTGTCGTAGAAGACCTGGTCCTTCGGGACGGCGTGGTTGTCGAGCAGGGCGAGCGCGGCGTCGACCATCGGCGGCGGACCGCACAGGTACGCCTCGCACCTGCTCAGCTGCGGTTCCCGGCGCTCGACGACGTCGGTGACGTTGCCGACCTCGTACTCGCCCTCGGGCGACTCCGACAGGCAGGGCACGAACTCGAAATCGGTCAGCGTCGCCCCGAGGTCGCGGATCGCGTCCAGGTAGAAGAGGTCGGCCGCCGTCCGGGCGCCGTAGTAGAACCGGACCGGCCGGGTGCTGCCGGTCGCGCCGAGGTGCCGCAGGATGGACAGGATCGGCGCCATCCCGGCACCGCCGGCGATACAGACGACCGGCAGCACGTGGCCGTCCTTCAGCGTCGACGAGCCGTACGGCCCGGTCATCGACAGCTCGTCGCCGGCCGCGAGGCCGTCGTCGAGCAGCCCGGAGAACCGGCCGCCGGGGTACTTCTTGATCAGGAACTCGATCTCACCCGCCGGGGTCGTTGCCATCGAGAACGACCGGTGCTCGTCGGTGCCGGGGATGGTGAGGTCGACGTACTGCCCGGGCTTGAAGTCGAACTCCTCGGCGGGCTTCAGCCGCAGCGACACGATGTCCCGGGTGACCGGCTCGATCGCCGTGACCATACTCGTCACGGTGCGGATCGGAATGCCGCCGAGCAACTCGTCCTCGTCGAAGTTCAGCAGCTCGATCGTGCAGTCGCTGAACGCGTGTGACTTGCAGAGCAGCACGTAGCCTTCCGCGACTTCGGCGTCGTTGCAGGCGAACGTCGAGTAGCGCTCCATCTGGATGTCGCCCTCGAGCAGGTACGACTTGCACGCCGAGCACTGTCCCTCGCGGCAGCCGTGCATCAGGTGGATGCCCTGCCGGAACGCGGCGTCGAGGATCTTCTCGTCCTCGTCGACCTCCATCTCGATGCCGACCGGTTCGAACTGGATACGATGTTTGTCGGCCACCCGGACCACCTCAGCCCGCGCGGTACGCCGCGACGTGCGCCTCGCGGTCGGCGTCGGACATCTCGTTCAGCAGCACGTTCGGGCTGTTGAAGGTGTTGCCGCGGACGTCGTCGAGGGTCCACATCTTCTGCGGGTCCAGGTCGAGGTGCGGCTGCCCGATCAGGGTCTTGCCGTCGTCACGGACGTACCCGAGGTCGGAGACGATGTCGGCCAGGTCCTTGCCGTGGTGCAGGGTCTCCCACTCGCGGAACCCGGTCAGCCGGCCCATGTTCGGCGTCGGCCGGCCGTCGTACTCGCCGCGGAACGCGACCGCGTCGGTCCAGTAGCAGGTCTCCGAGCAGTACGTCCGCCACTGGTCGTCGACCTTCTCGACCACCATGTCCTCGCGGATCAGCGCCGGCACCATGCAGGTCCAGCAGCGGTGCGGGTACTGGTAGCCGACGTCCTCGAAGGCGATCGGCTTGTTCCGGCCCGGGTAGGCCAGCCGGTTGTAGTTCTCCCACCACTTGCCGTACTTCGAGTACCAGCCGGGGTACTTGTCCTCGAACCACGCGAAGTCCGTGTCCGTCATCGTGTCGATCCGCCAGTAGTTCACCGGCCAGCCGGTGGCGAAGAACCGGGCCACCTCGTGCACGTAGCCCTTGTTGGTGATCCGGTTCCACGCCTCCTCGACCAGATCGTGCGGAATCGTGAGGCCGTACTTCTCCAGCGGCAGCAGGTAGCTGCGGTAGTAGTCGTCGTAGATCCAGCGGCGCCACATCTCCGCATAGCTCTCACGATCCTTGCGCCGGTCCTTCGTGCCGTACTCGATGAACGTGCCGATGGCCGCGTCCACGACACAGTGGTTGTTCCACCACGCGTAGCGCAGGTCGCGCTCGAGCAGCGGGCGGTTGCGTTCGTCGGCCAGCGCCATCAGCAGGATCGAGTACCCGTTGCTGATGTGCCGCGACTCGTCGGACTGCACCGAGTGGAACACCGTCGGCAGCAGGTAGTCGCCGTTCGCGGCCGCCTCGTCGGGCATCGCGACGAACAGCGTGTTGGTGAACGCGGTCTCGGCGACCACGGTCAGGTAGATGTTCGCGGCGGTGATCGCGTCACCGGTGATGAACCCCTCGCCGAACTGCCGGCCGATGGTGCCCGCGTAGTTGTTCGCGAACGCCTTCTCGGTCATGTCGAAACCGGCCGGGTCGATGTAGTTGTTCATGTAGAGCCGCTTGAGGTTCATCTGGATCGTCGAGTGCCGGACCTCGTCGATCATCTGGACCGCGAGCCCGTTGTGGATCTCCGGGTTCGGTACGGCGTCGATCGCCATCGGCATCGCCCGCGCCGCCGAGATCTCCGGGAACGGGATGATGCTCAGGAACAGCTTCTGCCACTCCAGCCAGCGCTGCTGGACCTGGCGGAACATGTTGCCGCGGATGGCGCCGTCCATGGCGCCGTACACGCGGTTGTCCTTCTCCTCCTCCATCGGGAAGTACGACCGCATGATCTGCTTCAGCGGGTCCTTCTTCGGCGCCTTCTCGAACGTGTAGTCGGTGCCGAACCGGGTCGCCGGGGTCGCGAAGGTCGGCTCCCACGAGAGCTCGGTGATCTTCGCGTGGGCCTTGGTGAGACTCTGCCTGCTCATGTGCCTGCCTCCAGGGGTCGGGCTGTTGGCTGGAATGAAAGCGGGCGGGCGCAGGCGCTGCTGTCTCAATGTGAGATACCGGTCACACGGTTGCGGAACTACCTTGAGGGGTGTTCGCTGGCCTGACCCGTCGATGCAGGAGGTGGGAGATGCCGTCCAGCCGATCGGTCCGCGACTCGATCCTGTTGTCCTGGCAGCGCTCCGAGGCGTCACTGGTCGACGCCGACCAGCCCTCACCGGCGTACTTCGCGGGGATCGACGTGGACACCACGCTCACCCGGGCCGCCCGGCCGGTCATCGACGCGCTGGCGTCGGAGCTCACCAACGAGCCGGTCTGCATCATCCTCACCGATGCCAAGGGCATCGTCCTGGACCGTCGCGGCGGCGATCCGGGGCTGATCCGCAAGCTCGACTCGGTCGACCTGTGCCCCGGTTTCACCTACGCCGAGTCCGAGGTCGGCACCAACGGGATCGGCACCGCCCTCGAGGTCGGCGGCCCGATCCTGGTGCTCGGTCCCGACCATTACAGCGGTGTACTGCGGCGTTTCGCCTGCGCCGGCGCACCGATCACGCACCCGGTGACCGGCGGCCAGCTCGGCGTCCTCGACATCACCACCCAGGCCCAGAACTCGAACGCGGTCCTGCTGTCGTTCGCGAAACTCGCCGCCAGGCGGATCCAGGAGCGCATCGTCGAAGAGGCGAACGCGCTCGACCAGGCCCTGCTGAGCGACTACTACGCGGCCTGCCGGCACACCGGCGGATCGGTCATCGCGCTCGGCGACGAGGTCTTCATGATCAACGCGCACGCCCAGGCGCACTTCGACTCCGCCGACCAGGCCGCGCTCATCGACCGCACCCGGGACGCCCGCGGCGGGACCAGGCCGCGCACGTACCTCGCCGACCTGCCGAGCGGGATCACCGCGCGGCTCGCTTACCAGCCGACGTTCCTCGGCCACCGGCTGGCCGGCGGAATCGTCCAGGTCCGCGAGCAACGGGCCGGTCTCCGGAACGCCGGCGGTCCGGCCCGGGTGCCGTCGCTGCCGGGCGTGGTCGGCAGCAGCGCCCTGTGGCGGCGCACCACCCAGGAGGTCCTGGAGTCCGCGAGCCGGGCGGAGTGGATCGTCGCCGAAGGTGAGCCGGGCACCGGCAAGCTGACCCTACTGCGGGCGGTGCACAACTACTCGAGGTCCGGCCACCGGCTGGCGATCGTCGACGCGGACGATCCCGCACTCGTCACCGCCGTCGCGAGCGAACTCGAGTCGGGCTCGGACCTGGTACTGCGGCACGCGCACCTGCTGTCCACCGATGCCATCCACGCCCTGGTCGACGTCCTGCAGGGCGTCCGCGACAGCCTCGCCGAGGATCCGTGGATCGCGCTGACCGTCGCCACCGGTCAGTCCGGTGCGCAGGACGAGCTCGACACCCAGCTACTGCGGTTCTTCCCGCGCACGGTCGCCGTACCGCCGTTGCGGCATCACCTCGACGACGTCCAGGCGCTCGTACCGCACCTGCTCGCGCGCACCGGGGTCGCCGGGGTGACGCTCTCCCCGGCCGCGATCAGCCAGTTGATGCGGCTGCCGTGGCCGGGCAACGTGACCCATCTGCGGACGGTCCTCGCTGAGGTGGCACGGCGCCGCCGGTCGGGTGTCGTGGAGCTCGACGGCCTGCCTGCCGAGTGCCGCGCGACCACGCGCCGGCACCTGACCCGGATCGAAGCGCTCGAACGGGACGCGATCGTCGACGCGCTCGCCGCCCACCAGGGCGACAAGGCAGCCGCCGCGACCGCGCTCGGCATGTCGCGGGCGACCATCTACCGCAAGATCCGCGACTACGCGATCGTCACCTGAGGCGGTCGAGCAGGACGACCTCGCAGTCGTAGTGCTGCGACGCGGTCATGTGGCCGCGGAACCAGAGCAGCGGGATCCGGCCGGGGTCGCCGGGGGCGACGATCGGACGGAGGTTGTCGCCGGTCGAGTTCTCGGTCACCGGCGTCCACGTCCAGGTGGCGCCGGCATCGGTCGTCCGGCCGTGGAAGATCTCGTGGTACTTCAGCGCGCTGCCGTCGCGCGGGTCGATCGGCGTCGAGGCGTAGAGCGAGTCCAGGTCGTACGGGTCGATCGCGACCAGGCCTGTGTAGTCGTTCTCGTGCACGAGCAGGCCGTGGCCGGCCTTGGCCAACTGGCGGACCTGCCAGGCGCCTTCGGTGAGGCGCGCGTAGAAGAAGCGGTGGTCCGGTACCGGGTGCTCCCGGGCGAACGCGTCCTCCGGCTTCTCCGGCGTGTCGTGCCGGGCCAGCAGGATCGTCGCGACCTCGTCGCCGACACGACGGATGTCGACCGTCCAGCAGTGCGTCATCGGCTCGCCGTCCCAGACCGAGTCCGCGGCGAGGAGCGTGGTCAGCTCCGCCTGTGACGGCGCGGCGGCGTCGAGCGCGTGCGGATCCACGACGGTCCCGTCCGCCCGGTGCAGCGCGCCGGCTTCCAGGTAGCCGTGGTAGATCGAGTTGTTGTAGTCGCGCGGGTGGTGATCCGTCGTGATCAGGTCGATGCGGGCCGGCGTGGAGACGTATCGGGTGTAGCCGTTGACGTAGCCGACCTTGGGGCGGGTGAAGAGCTTCCCGGCGTACGCCCAGGTGTCGCCCTCGTCGTCGGACACCAGCGCACACGGGTCGTCGTTGACGGCTCGCGCGAAGCAGTAGAGGCGGCCGTCGAGTTCGTGCAGGTTCGAGTACGTAACGCCGCGGCCGCCGGTGAACTCGCTCCAGTCGACGGTCTGCTCCGGGCCCCACGTGCGCGGGTCACCCGGCTCGCTGATCCGCCACCGGGTCAGGTCGTCGGTCTTGTGCTTGGTGTACACGGCCAGCCAGCGCCCGTCGCGGCGCCGCCACAACGCCGGTACGTCGTGGTCGTCGGCCTCGAACCGCTCGTGCAGGACGACGACGTCGGTGGCGCCGGACCGCAGGTCCACCACGGTCAGCTCGACGTTGCCCGCCCGGCCGTCGCCGCCGGGGCCCTCGGGCGCCGCGATCGATCCGGCGACCAGCACGCCGGCGTCCGGATCCACCACCGCCCGCTCGTCCTGGAACCAGCACCAAGCACCGTTGTCGTTGATCACCCGAGCCGCATCCATGGGCACCCAGTGTCGCAGAGATCCCGTCTCATCGGTAAGCGTTTGCCAGCATGTGGTCAGTACCACCTGCGACGATCGGGATATGCCGATCGACCAGCACCTCCTGCTCGCGTTCCTGCTGACCACGACGATCGCGATGATCACGCCGGGACCCGACATGTTGTTCATCCTCGGCTGCGGTATGCGCAGCGGCCCGCGGGCAGGTCTGCTGGCGACAGCCGGTGTGGCGACGAGTGAGGCGGTGCACGTCGCGGTCGCGGCCGCCGGGCTGGCCGCCTTGTTCGCGGCGGTGCCGGTCGCGTTCACGACGGTGCGGATCGTCGGCGCGGCGTACCTGGTGTATCTGGGTGTCCAGATGATCCGGCACCGCAACGATGCCGTCGACGAGGCGCCGGCCGGTCAGGCCGCGATGTCCGGGCGGAAGGCGTACTTCGCCGGGCTGACCACGAATCTGCTGAACCCGAAGATGGTCACGTTCACCATCGCGTTCCTGCCGCAGTTCGTGGTGCCGGCGCACGGTCACGTGTGGCTGCAGTTCGCGGTGCTCGGCGCGATCCTGATCGTCCTGGAGTTCCTCGTCGACGGGACGGTCGGCCTGCTGGCCGGGCGGATCGGGGGCTGGCTGCGCACCCGCCGTACCGCCCGGCGCCGGATCGACACCGCGACAGGCGGCATCTTCATCGGGCTCGGCGTCCGTCTGGCCCTGCTGCGTTAGACGAGCGCCAGGCCGCCGGTCCAGGCGACCTTCTCGCCGACGGCGAGGGTGAGCTGCAGGAAGCCGGCGGCCTCGAGCTCACGAGCGCGCTTGAGCGCACCGGCGTCGACCGTCTGCAGGCCACCGGCCGAGACGATGCCGGCCAGCAAGGCCTTGGCGTCCGCGTCGTCGCCGGCGATCAGGACGGTCGCCGGCGCCTCGCCGGCCTTCCCGGTCGCGACCGTGGCGGCGAAGTTCGTGTTGAAGGCCTTCAGCACCGTGGAGTCCGGGAGCTTCGCGGCCAGCTCGGCCGCCGCGGAGCCGTCCGCCGGGACCACCAGCGAGTCGAAGGTCTCGAAGTTCAGCGGGTTGCTGATGTCGACGACGACCTTGCCGGCCAGCTGCTCGGCACGGTCGGCGAGCACCTGGTCGAAGGCCGGGTACGGCGTCGCGAGGATCACGACCTGACCGGTGACCGGCTTGTCCTTGTCGGTGGAGTTGAACAGCTCGACGGTGTTGCCGCCCTTGGCGACGACCGCCGCGATCGCCTGTCCCATGTTCCCGCTGCCGATGATGCTGACGTGCGTCATGCTCTCGCTCCTTTTGGTTGTACCTTCAACTATCACGATAGCGCATGATTGTTGTAGCTACAACCATTAAGATGAGGTCGTGAGCACCCGATGGCTGGACGACACCGAGATGACCGCGTGGGTGCGGCTGGCCGCCGTACTCGAGCTGCTGCCCGGCGTTCTCGACTCGCAGCTGCGCCGGGACGCGGAGCTGACCCACTACGAGTACTACGTGATGGCGATGCTGTCCGAGGCGCCGAAACGGACGCTGCGGATGACCGCCCTCGCTCAGCGGACCAACGCCACGCTCCCCCGGCTGTCACACGTGGTGAAGCGCCTGGAGGACCGTGGCCTGGTCGAGCGGTTCCCGTGCCCGGAGGACGCCCGCGCCACCAACGCGCGGCTGACCGCGCCCGGCTGGAAGAAGATCAAGGCGACCGCGCCCGGCCATGTCGAGACGGTCCGGCAGCACGTGATCGACGTACTCACGCCGGAGCAGATCTCCCAGCTCGCCGCGATCACCGGGGCGATCCTGGAGTCGGTCGACCCCGACGGCAACCTCAGCGCTGTGTATCGCCGCTGAGGTCGAGCAGCACCTTCGACGCGACCGTCCGGTCGCTGGCGAGATCGAACGCGGCGCGCGCCTCGTCGAGCGGGAACGCGTGCGTGACGATCGGGTCGACGTACAGCCCGTCGGCGAGCAGTGCGATCGCGGTGTCGAACTCATGGTCGAACCGGAACGCGCCGGTCAGCGTCAGCTCGCGGGTCATCAGCAGGCTCCCGGCGAACGCGGTGTCCCCGCCCGGCAACGAGCCGACCTGGACGACGGTGCCGCCGCGGCGTACCCGTTCCAAACAGGTCCGCAGGCCGCCCGCCGTACCCGATGCCTCGATCGCGACGTCGATCTCGTCCGGCCAGTCCGTCGTGTCGGCCCGGATCGTCTGCGTCGCGCCGACGTGGGACGCCAGCGCCAGCGGGGCTTCGTGCAGGTCCGTCACGACGACCTCGACCGCACCGGCCTGCCGCAGCGCCGCGGCCACCAGCAGACCGATCGGCCCCGCGCCGGTGACGAGCGCCCGCTTCCCGTCCACGGCTCCCTCGCCGGCCTGTCGTACGGCGTGGATCGCGACCGACAACGGCTCCGCGAGTACGGCGGTGCGCAGCGCGAGCTCGGCGGGTAGCACTCGCACCTGCTCGGCCCGGACGATCAGCTCCTGGACGAACCCGCCCTGGATGTGTGGGTCGCGGGCCGCGCTGCCCAGGTAGCTGCTGGAGGCGCAGATGTTCCGGCGGTCCCGAGCGCATTCCGGGCACGCGCCGCAGGGTGTCGCCGGGTGGATCCCCACCGGCGTGCCGGCTTGGAGATCGCCTCCGCTGATCCGGCCGACCACCTCGTGCCCGAGCACCAGCGGTTCGCGGATCCGGAAGTTCCCGACGCCGCCCTCGTGGTAGTAGTGCAGATCCGATCCGCAGATCCCGCCGTACTCGATCCGCACCGCGACCTGTCCCGCGCCGGGCTCGACGGCCGGCCGCTCCTCGACCCGCAGGTCTCCCGCGGCATGCACCACACAGGCGTACACGTCATCCACCATCCCGGAAATCGCTGTCCGCCCGACACTATCCGCCCGCGCCGCCGGGCAACTGCGGTGTATCGCGAGGTGGTCCTGGATCCTCCGTCCGGGTAGGGGCTGACCAACTTGGGGGGAGACAGGCATGGCGACGACGTACAAGATCCATCCGGCGATCGGTATCGCGCGGGTCGGGAACAGTCCGGACGAGTTCTTCGTCGGACCGGAACGACTCCGCGAACGGCCCGAGCCGGCGGGTGGGTTCAAGGACGCGCAGTGCCGGGTCAAGCGGCAGGCGGCGCGGTTCCGGATCTTCGCGCACCACGACGACGGCAGCGTCGAGGAGCTCACCGACGCCACCGCCGAGATCTCCTGGACCGTGCATCTGGTGAACGCCAAGGCCGCGCACCCGAACCGCGGCAACAGCGAGCCGGCCGGTCAGCTCACCATCGACCCCGGCCCGCGGACGCTGACCGGGCCGGACCAGCGGGAGCTGTTCGACACCGGCTCGATCGACTTCTCCGGGCAGCCGGCGGTGACGGTGCCGCTCGGCGAGATCCGCAGCGACGACGACAACCACCTGCTCGTCCTCGGCGGGCACGGGACCTCCGCGTCGCCGGCCGGCAACGTGATCGGCAGCTTCTGGGGCAACGCCGGCTGGTACGACGACGTGTCGGACGGACCGGTCACCGCGACGATCACGCTGCGGGCGGACAACTCGTCACCGGCGGTCGAAGGCGCCTGGGCGATCGTCGCGCCGCCCAAGTTCGCGCCGCACCAGGACAGTGTGACGACGCTGTACGACCGGGTCCTGCAGCGGATGATCGACCTCGGGCTCGCGGCGGCGCCCACCACGACGTCGTACACCGAGGACGTCTACCCGATCCTGCAGCGCGCCCGCGACATGCGCTGGGTGGAAGGGATCTTCGGCGCACACAGCTGGCCGGACCCGGTCACCGCGCAGCCGCTCGTCGACGCGATCTTCGCGCGGCTGCGGCCGCCGGGCGACATGCCCCGGCTCAACGGCGGCGATTCCGCGCTGACGCCGACGCAGTACGCGCACATGCAGCGCTGGCAGGCCGGCAACTACGCCGCCGACTGGACCGGAGTACCGCAGCCGCAGACCGACCTGACCCCGGACGGGATGGATCGCGCGGCGCTCGAAGCCTGTGTCGGCGGCGCGTTCTTCCCCGGGATCGAGGCCGGCGGGCTGTCCGCCGGCGACCGGCCGATCATCGAGACGTCGTACGCCGAGGCGTTCCGGCTCGCGTCCTCGGTCGGCGCCGGCACGATCAGCCAGGCGATGGCGCTGCCGTGGCAGGCCGACTTCAAGGCCTGCGGTGACAACTGGTGGCCGGTCCCCCGGCCCAACGACGTCATCGCCCAAGACACCGGCAGCCCCGCCCGCTGGGACCGCGACGTCGCCAGCATGGACGACATGGTGACGCTGTGGCACACGCTCGGCTTCGTCGTCGAGCAGGGGTCCGAGCACGTCGAGGTCGAGCACTGCGACGAGGCGTCGATCACGCTGCTCACCCCCGAGCTGCGGTTCGTCGACGTACCGCAGGGACCGATGGGCATGGTCCGCGAGGCCGCGCTGGCGATCACGTTCGAGGTGCTGTCGCCGGGGTCCGCGGTCACGCTCGACTACGCGCCCGGAGGTGCGCCGGCGCATCCGCAGCTGGTCGCCGCGACCACCTCGGTCACCGTCGGCCCGACCGCGCCCAACGGCGTCGCGACCGCTCGGCTGTGGGTCGTGTACCGCACCGGCGCGGCACCGTCGTCGATCCCGCCGCAGGTCCTCACGGTCCAGGAAGCCACGTCCGGTCAGACCTGGCAGGTGACCGTCACCGGCAACACCGTCGCGCGGACCACGGCAGCGACCGCCCTGGTGCTGGACCGCTCCGGCAGCATGAGCGAGGACCGCGGCGACGGGCAGAGCAAGCACGTCGCGCTGCAGCAGGCCGCGAACATCTTCGTCGACCTGATGCTCGAAGGCGACGGCGTCGGCATCGTCCGCTACAACGAGGACGCGCAGCCGCTGCAATCCGTCCTCGAACTCGGCGCGGGCGGGCTGTCCGACCTGAACCGCAGCGCGACCCACGACACGATCAACGGCACCGGGCTCGATCCGCAGGGCGCAACGTCGATCGGCGACGGCATCTTCGAGGGCCGCGGTCTGCTCGACGCGGCGCCGCCGTACGACGTGAAGTCGCTGGTCGTCCTCACCGACGGGATCGAGAACAGCCCGCGCTTCATCTCCGACGTCGCCGCGCAGATCAACGAGCGCACGTACGCCGTCGGTCTCGGGCAACCGCAGAACATCAGCGTTCCCGCACTGCAGACCATCGCCGGCAACAACGGCGGGTACCTGCTGGTGACCGGCGCGATCACCACCGACAACCGGTTCCTGCTGCAGAAGTACTTCCTGCAGGTGCTGGCTGGGATCAGCAACGCCGAGGTCGTGCTCGACCCGGACGGCGAACTGACGGTCGGCGCGGTGCACCGCATCCCGTTCCAGCTGTCCGACGGGGACTCGGGTGTGGACGTCGTCCTGCTGACGCCGCGGCCGGACGCCGTCGACTTCCGGCTGCAGACGCCGAACGGCCTGCTGATCGAACCGTGGCGGGCGCAGTCCGAGCCGGCGATGCGGTACGTGACCGGGGAGGGCGTCGCGTACTACCGGCTCACACTGCCCGTCCAGCTCCGGCCGAACCGGTTCGACCAGGCAGGGACCTGGCACGCGTTGCTGACCATCGGCCGGCCACACACCGGGAGGACTCCGGATGACTCCGACGGCGTCGACCTGTCGATCCTTCGCGGCCGCGCGCATCCGGCCGTGCACGCTGCTCCGCCCGCGCGGCGTCCGTTCGAGTTCGAGCGCGCGTTCGCGGTGGCGCAGGAGCCTGCCGTCGGCGAGCAGCCCGGGCGGCGCGGTCTTCCGTACAGCCTGGTCGTGCACTCCTACTCGAACGTGTCGTTGCGCGCCACGGCCGACCAGCGATCCTTCGAGCCCGGCGCCGCGGTGACCATCAACGCCTCCCTCACCCAGTCCGGCGTACCGGTCTCCGGGGATCCTTACGTGTGGGCGGAGGTGACGCGGCCGGACGGGTCCGTCGTGACGATCGTGCTCGATCCGTTCGCGGCTGGGGAGTTCGAGGCGAGCTTCCGTACGACGGCTCCGGGCGTTTACCGGATTCGGGTGCGGGCTCGCGGCCGGACGCGCATCGGGCGGCCGTTCACGCGGGAACGCACGCTCACCGCGGCCGTCTGGCGTGGCGGCGACAACCCGCCGCCGGTGGGTGGCGGCGATTCGTGCTGCTGCGAGTTGCTGTCCTGCGTGCTCAAGGGCTTCGACGACAAGCTGATCGAGCGGTTGCGGCGACTCGGGTTCGACCTCGACGCGCTGCGCAAGTGCGGTTGCTGATGTCCCCGACGTACGACGTCGTTGTCGCCGGTGGTGGCCCCGCCGGCGCAGCGACCGCCCTGCGCCTGGCCCGCGCCGGGCACTCCGTCGCGGTGCTCGAACGCAGCCGCTTCGAGCACCCGCGCGTCGGCGAGACGCTGGCCCCGAGCATCCAGCCGCTGCTGCGCACGCTCGGGCTGTGGTCCCGGTTCGTTGCCGCGGGCCACCTTCCGTCGTGGGGGACGCGGAGCCTGTGGTCCGGGGCGGGCGAGCACTCGCACCTGACGAGCGCGTACGGAAGCGGCTGGCACGTCGACCGGTGTACCTTCGACCGAATGCTCTTCGACGCGGCAGGTGACGCCGGGGCGTCGACGCGCCTCGGTTGTTCTTTGAGCTCGTGCTCGTACGACGGGATGTGGCAGCTGACCTGCTCCGACGGCGGCCGGCTGACCGCCCGCGTGCTGATCGACGCGACGGGCCGCTCGGCAGCCGTCGGGCGCTGCCTCGGCGCGCGTCGTATCCCCTTCGACCGTCTGGTCGGGATCACCGCGCGTTGGCCGGGCGTCGACGTGACGGACGAGCACTACCTACTGATCGAAGCCGCTGCGCATGGCTGGTGGTATACGGCGCCTCTCGCCCACAACGCGATGATCGCCATGCTGATCACCGACGCCGACATCTGCCGCCGTCACCACCTCTCGTCCCCTATGGCCTGGACGACCGACCTGAACCACACCTCCGCCACCTCCGCCCGTCTCCACAACAAAATCGCCGGGGTCGCGAGTTCACCTCGGGTGTGCTCGGCGGCGAGTCAGCGGTTGATTCGGTCGCGGGACCTGCGGCCGTGGCTGACCGTCGGCGACGCGGCTCTTGCCGTCGACCCGATCTCCGGCAGCGGCGTGCCCCGCGCGCTCCGCACCGCGGAAGCCGCGGCCGAAACAGCCACCCGACTCCTCAGCCACCCGTCCGACGCCGCGAACCTGATCACGCAGTATGAATCCGACCGCAACACCGAATGCACCACCTACCTGACCACCCGCGCCGGCTACTACAACGCCGCCGCCCACCACCCCACGCCCTTCTGGACCCGCCGCCGGACCCCCGTTCCTCGAGTCGTGGAATACGGCTGACCACCTGTTCGTCGAGTCGTGGGATGTGGCTGTGGAAAGCGACCACGATCCACGACTCGGCGTTCCCGCCACGAACCGATTGCCACGACTCGGCGTGCGAGCGTGTGGCTTTCCAGGAGCTCGAGGTACGTCGGACACCGCGGTCATCTGAAGTCGCGGGACTTGGTGCGGGCGGCCAGGGGGAGGTGTTGGAGGTGCTCGGCGGAGAGGTTGGTGACTTCGCCGGCGCGTTCCACGCGGCCCCGGATGATGAGGGCGGCGGCGTTGCGGGCCACGGCGGCGTAGTGGTGCCAGCAGCCGACGGTGATGACGATGTTGGCCATGCCGGTCTCGTCCTCGAGGTTCATGAACGTGACGCCGGACGCGGTGGCGGGGCGCTGGCGGTGGGTGACGACGCCGGCGACCCGGACGCGGGCGCCGTTCGGGGCGTTGCGCAGCTCGGCCGCGGACAGGATGCCGTCGGCGCGGAGTTGCTCGCGGACGCGTTGCATCGGGTGGCTCGTCGTGGTGATCGAGGTGGACCACAGGTCGGCCATGTCGGCTTCGATGTCGCTCATCCCGGGCAGCGTCGGCGGCGGACCGGCCGCCGTGATGCCGGCCAGTTGACCCGGGCGCTCCTCGGCGGCGCGGCCCGCCTCCCACAGCGCCTGCCGCCGGTCGAGCCCGAAGCAGTCGAACGCCCCCGCGGTCGCCAGCGCCTCGACCTGGGCCGCGGTGATCCCGGTCCGCCGGACCAGGTCGGCCATCTCCGTGAACGGCCCGCCCCGCTCCCGCTCCTCGACGATCAGCTTCGCGCCCTTCTCCCCCACCGTCCGTACCTCGGCCAGCCCGAGCCGGACCGCGAACGCGCCGTCCCGCCGATGCACCGTGGTGTCGAACGGAGCCTTCGGGTCGAACGGGCCCACCACCGGTTGCGGATCCGCCAGGCACGCGTCGAGACCGGTCGGGCCGGTCAGCTCCTGCCCCTCGACCAGCAGCTCGAGACCCGCGTCGACACCCGAGAGATGCAGGTGCGGGCGGCGGACCTCGACACCGTGCCGGCGGGCGTCGGCGACCAGGGACTGCGGTGAGTAGAAGCCCATCGGCTGCGCCCGGAGCAGCGCGGCCAGGAACGCGGCCGGGTAGTGCAGCCGCAGCCAGGTGCTGGAGTAGACGAGCAGCGCGAAGCTGATCGAGTGCGACTCGGCGAACCCGAAGTTCGCGAACGCCTCGATCTTGGCGTAGATCTCGTCGGCCAGCTCCCCGGTGATCCCGTTGCCCGCCATCCCGGCGTACAGCTTGTCCTTCAGCGACGAGATCTTCTCGATCCCGCGTTTGGACCCCATCGCGCGGCGCAGCAGGTCGGCCTCGTCGCCGTCGATCTCGCCGACCGCCATCGCCATCTGCATCAGCTGCTCCTGGAACAGCGGCACGCCCATGGTCCGCTCCAGCACCGGCCGCAGCTTCGGGTGCAGGTAGGTGATCGGCTCCTCGCCGGTCCGGCGGCGGATGTACGGATGTACGGCGCCGCCCTGGATCGGGCCGGGCCGGATCAACGCGATCTCGGTGACCAGGTCGTAGAACCGCCGCGGTTTCAGCCGGGGCAGCGTCGCCATCTGCGCGCGGGACTCGACCTGGAACACACCCACCGAGTCCGCCCGGCAGAGCTGGTCGTAGACCCCGGCTTCCTCCCGCGGGATCGTGTGCAGCTCCCACGACTCCCCTACCTGCTCGCGGACCATGTCCAGGCAGTACTGCAGCGCGGCCAGCATGCCGAGCCCGAGCAGGTCGAACTTCACCAGCCCCATCCACGCGCAGTCGTCCTTGTCCCACTGCAGGACCGTCCGGTTCTCCATCCGGGCGTGCTCGATCGGCACCACCTCGCCGACCGGACGCTCGGTCAGCACCATGCCGCCGGAGTGGATCCCGAGGTGCCGCGGGAACTTCAGCAGCTCGGTCGCCATCGCCACCACCTGCGGCGGGATGTCGTGTTCGGTCGAGGTGATCTCCGGGCTCCAGCCGTCCACCTGTTTCGACCACGCGTCCTGCTGACCGACGGAATACCCGAGCGCCTTGGCCATGTCCCGGACGGCGGACTTCGGGCGGTAGGAGATCACGTTCGCCACCTGGGCAGCGTTGTGCCGGCCGTACTTGGCGTAGACGTGCTGGATCACCTCCTCCCGGCGGCCGGAGTCGAAGTCGACGTCGATGTCCGGCTCCTCGGCGCGGGTGGTGGCCAGGAACCGCTCGAACGGCAGGTTGTAGAGGATGCTGTCCACCGCGGTGATCCCGAGCGCGTAGCAGACCGCCGAGTTCGCCGCCGATCCCCTGCCCTGGCAGAGGATCCCGTGGTCGTGGGCGAACCGGACGATGTCCTCGACGATCAGGAAGTACCCCGGGAAGCCCTTCTCCTCGATGACGTCGAGCTCCCGCTCCAGCCGCTCGTACGCGTCCGGGCGCTGCTCGCGCGTCCCGTACCGCTTCGCGGCCCCGCGGAACGTCAGCACCCGCAGCCACGACATCGGCGTCTCCCCCTCGGGTACGTCGCGCAGCGGCAGCTTCGGCTTCGCCCGGGCGAGGTCGAACGCGAGCTGGTCCGCCAGCGTCACCGACCGCGCCACCGCCCCGTCGTACCGCCGGAAACGGGCGGTCATCTCGGCGCCGGAGCGCACGAACGCCATCCCGCTCGACGGCAGCCAGCCGTCCATCGCGTCCAGGTCGCGACGGGCCCGTACGGCGGCCAGCGCGGCCGCCAGTTTGTGCTGCGCCGGGGTGGCGTAGTGAACGTTGTTCGTGGCAACTACCGGGAGACCGCGGTCAGCGGCCAGACCGGCCAGGATCCGGTTCCGCGTGGTGTCGGCGGGAAGGTGGTGGTCGATCAGCTCGACGACCACCCGGTCCTTGCCGAACAGCGCGGTCAGCCGGTCCAGCTCACGTCCGGCCGCGGCCGGGCCGTCGGCGCGCCCGCCGAGCTCGAGCGCCTGCCGGACCAGGCCCTTGCGGCAACCGGTCAGGATCACCCAGTGGTGACGGCCTTTCTCGGCCAGCCGCTCCAACGAGTAGACCGGCTTCCCCTTCTCCCCACCGGCCAACTGCGCCTCGGTGATCTCACCGGCCAGCCTGTGGTATCCCTCTTGCCCCTCGGCCAGCACCAGCAGGTGACTGCCCTCCGGATCGGCCACCCCGTTCTGCGGGCCGGTCAGATCCAGCGACAACTCGGCGCCGAACACGGTCGGCAGCGAGTACGCCGCCGCGGCCTCGGCGAACCGCGCCGCACCGTAGAACCCGTCGTGATCGGTCAACGCCAGCGCGTGCAGCCCCTGCCGGACAGCAGCCTCGACCAGATCCTCGGGCTGGGAGGCGCCGTCCAGGAAGGAGAAGTTCGAGTGCACGTGGAGCTCGGCATACGGCACGGCGCGCTCAGGGCGATGCACCACGTCAGGCACATACGGCCCGCGATGCTGCGACCAGGCAGGACTGTCCCCGCCGTCCGCCGTCACCGGACGCCCACCATGGCTGCCCGGACGCGAGCGGTCCGACAACTTACGCTCGAGCTCCGACCACTTGATCGGCGGATTGTTGTAACCCACGCAACCATATTAGAACATAGGTTCCCTTAAGCTCAGCCATCAGCTGTCCCGTCGTGGACATCATCCGCCTCGACTTGCCGCGCGTCACGGGACGGGAACCGAGTCACCCAGACCGGCGTACAGGTAGCGGTTGCCGAACGCCTCGCTCAGTGCCAGGAAGCCGGGTTCACCCGTGCAGTGGCCTGGGGCGACGGTCCGCACTTGCCACTCGTCGCGGAGTGCCTGCGCGACGCGACGCACCTCGGGCTCCTCGGCCAGGACGAGGTGGAGCCCACCGACGATGCAGTGGACACGGTCGTCGATCGCGGCAGTGGCCTCCAGGATCCGCTCGATGCCCGGGTGCGAGCACCCCACCACCAGCACCAGTCCCTGCGAAGTCAGCAACGCGAGGGAGATCTCGCGCAGCTCACGCGTTCCCGCCACCTCCGAGACGACGGGGATCAGCCACGCGCCGCTTCCCAGCGGGGTCGACTCCTCGATCCAGGTGAATCGTGCGCCCGGCCACGGCGTGCCGTGGCGGATGACGTCGGGCGGCTCGCCGTCGTAGTACTGCATGGACCGCGGCAGCGACGGGCGGCGCGGGTAGAAGTGGCCGGGAAGGCTCGAGCCGAACACGCCGTACAGCTCGGCCGGCGCGTAGACCGGCACGTCGGGGTTGACGTGCAGCAGGTGATCGAGCCCGGAGGTGTGGTCGCCGTGGCGGTGCGAGACCACGACGAGATCGATCGTGCGCAGGTCGACACCGAGGGCGTCGGTGTTGGCGGCGAACGTCCGCGAGTCGTTCCCGGTGTCGAAGAGGATCCGCCGGCCCTCGAACTCCACGAGCGCAGCGAATCCCCAGTCCTTGATCAGGCCGGGGCGGCTCCCGAACGCGTCGTGGAGGACCGTGATCCGGTTGGCCGTCCCTCCCCGAGGCTCCATGCCCTCACCTGACCACACCGCACGGCGTACGTCGAGTGGGCACAGACCGCCGTGCCCGCGGATCTCCGCGACTGTCAGGGGCTACGCGCCAAGTAGCCACGTCCAGGCGAGCTCAGTCCGGTCGGTGCAGGGCGTCGAAGACGTCTCGGACGAAGTAGGTGTCGGCCAGGGCGTCATGGATCGCGTACGACGACTGGTCGATGCCGACGGTCGCCGACATCTCGCCGACGTCCGCGGTCGGCGGGTGTTTCGTGTGGCCCAGCAGTTGGCTGATGACGCAGACGAGGCGAAAGTCCCACGGCACGTCCGCCGCATCCTCGGCGACCAAGCCGTGGAGATGCATCAGATGCAGTACGTCGGTGGCATCCATCCACGGCGCGGCCCCGACCCACAACGGCTCGTCCGCGGTCAGCTCGACCATGAGCTCCGCGACGTCCCGGCCGCTGCACACATCCTGTTCGGATCCGTTCAGCGACGGGTGACGATGGAAGCGGCTGATCTCCAGCGCCCGCTCGGTCGCGGCCGACAGGTCCAGCTCGTCCAGCCGGACGAACCGGTTGTACGCCGTCTCTCGCCCGTCGTCCTCGCGGCGGATCACCGCCAGCTGCCAGATCTGCCGGCCGCCCGGGAGCCACGGTTCCCGGACGCTGGTGGTTTCCAGATCAACGAAGAGAATCGCCATCCCGCAATCCAACCAGGGCGATACGGTGTCGGCATGTTGAGGCAGGTTGCGGAGGGTGTGCTGGTCCACCGGAGCGAGTTGATCCAGAACAACACCGTCGTCGTGCAGGGCCACGAGGGTGTGCTGCTCGTCGACCCGGGCATCACGGGCGAGGAGATGGCCTGCCTCGCGGACGACCTTCGGGCGATGGGCCAACCCGTCGTCGCCGGCTTCTCGACGCATCCCGACTGGGATCACACACTCTGGCATCCCGAGTTCGGCGACGCGCCCCGCTACGCCACCGCCCGCGGTGCGGCCTTCCTGCACGAGCTCCTGTCCGACGCCACCTGGAAGGACCGCGTCGCCGAGGGCTTGCCGCCGGAGATCGCCGACCAGATACCGCTGGACCTGTTCGGCCGGGTCACCGCCCTGCCGGCCGGCGCCACGAAGCTTCCATGGGACGGACCCGAGATCCGGATCGTCGAGCATCCGGCGCACGCCCAGGGCCACGCGGCGCTGCTGATCGAGGAGCCCGGCGTGCTGATCGCGGGCGACATGCTGTCCGACATCCTGATGCCGTTCCCCGACCCGGGCGCCGCGGATCCGCTGGCGGACTACCTCACCGGGCTGCAGCTCCTCGAGGGTGTCGCGGACGCCGTCGAGGTCGTCGTCCCCGGTCACGGCTCCCCCGCCGCCGGAGCCGATCAGGTCCGCATCCGGATCGCGCAGGACCGGGCGTACGTGCAGGCCTTGCAGGACGGCCGTCTTGCCGACGACCCGCGGATCGGCCCGTCGGCCACGTACGGCGCGGACTGGCTGCCCGCGGTGGCCGAATGGCATCTCCAGCAGTTCGGCCGGAAAACCGATTGACCGGCACCACGGCCGCGCTGGTACCGTGCCGTGGTCCGTGACATCACACCAGGAGGTGAGGCCCCGATGAACGCTGTAGCGCAGTGGGTGCTCCCCCTCTCGTGGTCACGGGCGGGCGATTGACGTAGGTGTCGTCGGGAGCGCCGCGAGAAGCTCCCGAAGGGAAACACCTATGAACTCTTTGCCTTTCAGTCCGGGCGTCGGCGCGGTGACGATCTCACGCGTCGCGGACAACCAGTGGCACGCGATCGAGAACGATCTCGTCGTCGGCCGCGGTCACGCCTCCCGGCGGCTCGACGGCCGGACCTTCCTCAGCATCGACACCTGGCGCGACGCCGTCTTCGACCGGCTCGCCGCCGCGATGCTGGCCGACCTCACGGGCCCGCTCCACACGGTCGTCGACGAAACCGACCGTGACCTCACGGCCAACTGGGAACGCGCTGGACTCACGATCTGGCGCCGCGAATCGGAGTACGTCGTACCCACCCGGCCGATCGCGCCGTCAGCGCCGTCCGGAGTGCAGATCGTCACCGATGTCGCCGAGGCGCCGCTGCGCGAGCTGGACCAGGCGATCCGCGACGAGGTCGGGTCCACCGTCGGCTGGCACACGATGCCCGCGGAGGTGCTGCCCTGGCAGGGCGGGACGCGGCCGATCGACCCGTCGAAGTACACGGTCGCCGTCCGCGACGGCCGGTACGTCGGATTCGTCCGGGTGGCCACGAGGACGCGGCGCCCGCGCATCGGGCTGGTCGCGGTCCTGGCGGCGGAGCAACGCCGAGGCATCGGCCGGGCGCTGCTGGGCCACGTGCTCGACGGGTTGCACCGCGCCGGCGTCGAGGCGGCCACGGCGGAGGTCGACGAGACCAACACCGCGGCGACGGCACTGCTCGAAGGGATCGGCGCCGAACGCACCGGCCGCACTCTCGAACTGATCACCGGGAAGGCCTGACCATGCCCAGAGCAGCAGGCGGTATCGAGATCGAGGGCACCGTCGTCGAGTGCCTCCGCAACGCCACCTTCCGGGTCGAGCTCAGCAACGGGCACAAGGTCCTGGCGCACATCAGCGGCAAGATCCGGAAGAACTACATCAAGATCCTCCCCGAGGACCGCGTCCTGGTGGAGCTCAGTCCCTATGACCTGAACCGGGGCCGGATCATCTTCCGCTACCGCACCTGATCCATCTCACACGCCACCCGTCTGATCAAGACTAGAACATGTGTTCGACGAAGCGGTAATCTGAAAACATGCTTGGTCGGTTCACGGTTCGGCCGTCCGACGACGGATCCACTGGATTCGGCGTCTGGGACGGTGCGGTCAACGGGTGGCGTGCAACAGGTATCGGCGACGAGGCGAAGGCGCGGGAGCTCGCCGCCGATCTCGACGTGCAGTACGACGCCCACGGTCCCCGGGCGGCGGACGCCGTGCGGCACGTCGACCCCGCGCAGCCGGTGCAGCGGGCGACCTGGTCCACCGGCGAGCTGGACGTCTGGATCCGCGACAACGGCGTCTGGCTGGGCCGGTTCCGCGACAAGGACGGGCGGATCACCTGGGTGCCGGGCACGGACCTCAGGCCGCTTTAGCCGGGCGGCTTCGGCTTGGCGGCGTCGGCGGGCTGGGGGTTCGGGTCGCCGATCAGGCGTTTCGGCGGCGCGACGAAGCTCTCGGCGGACAGGCCGCGGAGGGCGCCCTGCATGGCGGTCTTCCAGAGCGGGCCGGCGGTGCCGGAGCCGGTCGGGTCGGCGATGTCCTGGCCGTTCAGCGTGTGCCGGTACATCAGGTTGGTGTACGGCAGGTTGGCGTCGGCGACCACCGCCGCCGCGGCCAGGTTCGGGGTGTACCCGGCGTACCAGACGGCCAGGTTCTCCTGGATCGTTCCGGTCTTGCCCGCCATGTCACGGGTGCCGAACCGCAGCCGGCCGCCCGTCCCGCCCGGCATCATCACCGCGCTCAGCACCCGGTTCACGCCGTCCGCGACCGCCCGCGGGAGGACCTGCTTGCAGTCGTACCCAGGGCCCGGTACCGGGCGCCAGGACTTGTCCCGCACCGACGTGACGACGATCGGCGTGCAGTACTTCCCGCGCGCCGCGAACGTGGCGTACGCGTTCGACAGCATCAGCGGCGTCACGTACCCGACACCGAGCGTCATCGAGATCACCTGGTCGAGCGGCTGGCCGGTCTGGCCGTTGTACATCCCGAGCTCGGCCGCGACCGTGGCGACCGCGCACAGCCCGGTCCGCTGCGACAGCTGCAGGAAGTAGGTGTTCGTCGAGAACCGCGCGGCCTCGACCATGGTCAGGTTGCCGCTGTGGGTCGAGTTCTTCGGCCGGTACGTCGGGTCGCGCGTCCAGCCGTGGCAGGTCCGGAACTTCTTGTTGCTCAGATCGATCTGCTGCGGCGAGTTGATCCGGTAGTCCATCGGGATGCCCTGGGACAGCGCCGCGGCGATCGTGAACGCTTTCATCGTCGAGCCGTTCTGGAATCCGCCGTACCCGCCGGCGTAGGACTTCTCGACGTTGTAGTTGTAGTTCGTGTGGAACTTCCCGTTGCCGTACGGGCGGCTCTGCACCATCGCCTTCACCAGGCCGGTGCCGGGCTCGACGATCGTGATCGCGGCGATCGCGGAGTCGGTGCGCTTGCTGTGCTCCTCGATCGACGCCTGCGCCGCCGCCTGGATCCGCGGGTCGATCGAGGTCCGGATCAGCAGCCCGCCGGTCTTCAGGTAGTGGTCGCGGTCCTTCACGGTCGCGCCGAGCGCCGGGTTCGCGAGCAGCTTGGAGACCACGTAGTCGCAGTAGAACGGATACCGCGAGTTGGCGCACCCGTTCGGCACCGGCTCGACCTTCGCCAGGTCGATCACGGGCGTCTTCAGCGCCTGGTTCGCCTGGTGCACCGTGACGACGCCGAGCTCCAGCATGCGTTTGATCACCACGTCCCGGCGGGCCTTGGCGCGGACCAGGTCGTTGGTCGGGTCGTAGCCGGTCGGGTTCTTCACCAGTCCGGCCAGCATCGCGGCCTGCGGGAGCGTGAGATCGGCGGCGGAGGTCCGGAAGTAGTGCTGGGCCGCGGTCTGGATGCCGTACGTCCCGTCGCCGAAGTTCGCCAGGTTCAGGTACCGCTCGAGAATCTCGTCCTTGGACAGCTCGCTCTCGACCGCGATCGCGTACCGCAGCTCGGTGAGCTTGCGCTGGTACGAGACCTCGGTGGCCTTGGCCCGCTCGGCCGCCGTCTTCGCCTTCTCGACCAGGCTCATCTTCACGTACTGCTGGGTGATGCTCGACCCGCCCTGCTGCACCTCGCCGCCGGTCTGGTTGCGGACCATCGCCCGCACGGTGCCCTTCAGGTCGAGCGCGCCGTGGTCGTAGAAGCGGGAGTCCTCGATCGCCACGATCGCCTTGCGCATGATCGGGCTGACCGAGCTCAGCGGCACCGGCACCCGGTTCTGCTCGTACAAAGTCGCGACCAGCGTGCCGTCCGCGGCCAGGATCCGGCTGCGGACGGCCAGCGGGTCGCTCTCGAACTCGCGCGGCAGGCTCTGCACGGTCTCGGCGACCTGCTCCGAGCCGCGTCCGGCGAAGCCGGCGAACGGGATCACGAGCCCCGCCGCCAGCGCACCCGAAAGTACGCTCACGCCGATGAACAGAATCAACGACCGAGCCTTACTGCGACCGCCCCTGCCGGTACGCACCCTTCCAGGCTAGACGAGTGATCAAGCTCCGGGTACCCCGGAATTGATTGCCTCGATCAACTTCGGCCGCAGTTCCCGGGCACTGATCACCGCGTCGACCGACCCCACGTCGCGGGCCCGCTCGATGCTGTGCACCCGGTCGAACTCGGCCGCGACCTCGCCCAGTTTCTCCGCCCGGACGACGGTTCGCACGTCCGCGAGCTCCGTGGCCAGCGCCGCGCGCTCCGCTCCCGAGGCCTCGCCGACGCGCTCGGCCAGCGACGCCACCCGCGGATCCGCGGCGGTCCGCGCGTCGACCTCGGCCGCGAACACGACCGCCGCCGCCGGCGCGCCGCCGAGCACCGACGCGAACGAGCCCTCCACCGCGAGCACGGTCATCGACGGGTTCAGCGACTTCGAGAACACCACGAACGCGCCGCCGTGGTACCGCGACACGACGCAGAACACGATCGGCCCGCGGAAGTTCACCATCGCGCGCCCGATCTCGGCGCCGTACTCGAGCTGCAGGTTCCGCATCGAGTCCGGCGACCCGTCGAACCCGGACAGGTTCGCGAGCACCACCAGCGGCCGGTTCCCGCTGGCCGAGTTGATCGCCCGGGCGACCTTCTTCGACGACCGCGGGAACAGCGTGCCGGCGGTGTAGGTGTCCGGCCCGTCGGTGGGCGGGAACCCGCGCCGCGGCACCGACCGGGACTCGATCCCGACCAGGCACACCGGGAACCCGCCGAGCCGTGCGTCCTGCACGACCGCGGTGTCGGCGTCGGCCATCCCGGCCCAGCGCTCCAGCACCGGGTGGTCCTGATCGGTGACGGCCCGCATCAGCGTGCGGATGTCGAACGCCTTCTTCCGGTCCGGGTTGGTCGCCGCCGAGAAGATCTCGCCGATCGTCTTGAAGTCGCTCCCGGCCACCTCGTGCGGGTACGGCGTGACGTCGCGATCCGCCGGGTCGGACGTCTCCGCCCGCCGCGGCCCGCGCTCCCCCGGCGCGACGTACGTGTGGTCGTAGTACGTCATCAGCACGTCCCGGGCGCCCTTCAGGTCCGGCGCCCAGTACTGCCCCTGGCCGTTCGGGCCCATCACCCGGTCGTAGCCGCCGATGCCGAAGTTGTCCTCGGCCGAGACGCTGCCGGAGAAGTCGAGCGTTTGCTTGCCGGTCAGCACCATCGCGCTGTCCGGCGTCATCACCAGGATGCCCTTGGTGTGCATCAGCATCGTCGCCTCGGCGTTCCAGTACGGCTGCGCGCCGACGTTGATACCCGCGACCACGACGTTGATCTCGCCGCCGGCCTGGGTGAACTCGACGATCCGCTTCAGCGCCTTGGCGACCCAGTCCATGTTCTCGGTGCCGGAGTCCATCGAGATCCGGGCGCCCGCGGACAGCGAGTACCACTCGACCGGGACCCGCATCCGCTCGGCCAGGTCGAGGGCCGCGATGATTCGCGAGCACTCCGCCTCGGCCACCGCGCCGAGCGCCTTGGTCGGGTCGCCGCTCATCGCGACCCGGGTGACGCCGTCCGGGTACCGGTCGGTCGGGGTGCTGACGATGCCGACGATGATGCCGGCCTTGTTCAGGCCCTTCGGGCGGTCCACAGGCACCAGGTTGCCGCTGTCGTCCAGGTCGTGCTCGACGAACGAGCCGCCCTGGCCGGCGACCATACCGCTGACCTCGTACGGGTAGATCGTGTTCCGCCGCCGGGAGCGCTGCACCTTCTGCGCGTAGTCGTCGAGCGGCAGCAGCCGGCCGGTCGGCGGCTCCTCGATCGACGTCACGACCCCAGCGCCGTGCTGGTAGTAGAACCGCGCCGCGACCGGGTTGACCGACCCGTCCGGCGCCGCGACGTCGCCCTGCACCAGGACCTCCTCGATCCCGGCGCCGGCGGTCATCGGGGCGATGTTGCGCTGCAGCGCGGTCACCTCGTCGACCTGGACGTTCACCACCGGCCAGATCTGCACCCAGACGTGGTTCATGTCGAGTTTCGCGCCGGCCGCGCCGCGCGCGGTCCGGGCCCGGCGGATCGCCTCCAGGCAGTTCGAGATCGCGCGCTCCGCGTGCGGCAGCGACGTGACCTGGCCGTCCTCGTCCCGGGCGACCGCGAACTGGCGGACCTGCGCCAGCGCGACGAGCCTCCGGTCGGCCTCGTTGTCGCGGGCGACGCAGTAGTAGAGCAGCACGTCCTCCGGCGCGTCCAGCCGGGTGATCCGGAAGTCGCGCAGCCGCCAGAGGTTCAGGCGGCGGCCGACCATCGGGTGCACGCCGCGGACGTTGTCGTCCTCGGCCATCGACCCGCCGGCCGGCCGGTAGGTGAAGTACGAGACCGGGCGGCCCTGTCCCGGGGCGACCGCGACCGAGATCCGCCGGACCCGCTGGGCGATCGGCAGGTCCGCGACCATCCGGCGGTACAGGTCCGAGGCCTCCTGCTGCGACTCGGGCAGGTCCGGGCCGTACAGGTACAGCTCGAGGACGGCCTCGTGGCCCGCCGTCCGGGCTTCGATCCGGTCGGTCAGCGCGCGCGACAGGCCGCTGTCCCGGTCGGCCAGCTCGGCGACCGTGCCGACCGTCGTGACCAGGTGGCTCGGGCGATCGTCGATCGTGTAGTCGGCGGTCGCGAACGGCCGCCCGTCGACGGCGAACTCGCGCAGGTCGTGCAGTTCGTACTCGCGGTAGTGCCGCCGGACGAGCACCTCGAGCATCGGCTCCCGCTCGCCCCAGCCG
The DNA here is from genome assembly GCF_053603655.1 of Kribbella sp. NPDC004138. Taxonomy (NCBI): domain Bacteria; kingdom Bacillati; phylum Actinomycetota; class Actinomycetes; order Propionibacteriales; family Kribbellaceae; genus Kribbella; species Kribbella sp. NPDC004138. The sequence goes on along the minus strand of NZ_JBSGFZ010000011.1, from coordinate 79,597 downwards.
TGCTCCAGCCGCTCGGCGAGGAACCGGACGATCGGCTCCGGGATCGCGGCCAGCGCATCGATCCGGCGCTGCCGGTCCGGCGAGTCCGGGTGCGCGGCCAGGTCGGCGACCTCGTCGCCCACGCCCGCGATGATCGAGGCCCGCTCGGCGTCGACCTGGGGCTGGTCGAACCAGCGGAACCGCACGCTCCGGGCCAGGTCCCCGACGACCGGGAAGCGCAGCTGCGTGGCCAGCACCAGCCGGTCGAGCAGCTCGTGCACGGCCTCGTCCAGCGGCGCGTCCGGCAGCGGCTCGGCGATCCACCGCTGCAGCACCGACGTCACCAGCAGCACGTCCGGAGTCGAGCGCTGCTGTGCCAGGAAAATCCGGAAGACCGCCTCCTCCAGCTCCGGGCTGCGCTCCAGCCCGGTCACGCCGTAGTGGCTCAGCACGCGGGTCAGGCGGGCCTGGAACTCGGCCGGCAGCCCGCCGCGGTCCGGATCCAGGCTCTGCAGGTAGGTGTAGAAGTACTCGCGCGGGCTGTGCACCCGGTTCTCGAGGGTGGTGTCGGTGCCGGCCGGCCGGTTGCGGCTCAGCTCGGCGAAGTCCGCGAACACCGTCAGCAGCTCGATCTCGGCGCCCACCGGCGGCTCGGAGCGCTGGTGCGCGAGCTCCGACCGCGCCGACAGGTAGTCGGCCAGCATGCCGCCCTCGTCCTGCGGGTCGATGTCGAAGCCGAGCAGCATGCTCCGCAGATCGTCCAGCCCGCGCTCCACCCGCTCGGCCGCGGACTTCTCCCCGGTCCCGTTCGGCAGATCCAGCTGTACGCCGTTCTGCACCGGAGCGGCCTGCTCCACCGCCGCCTCGTCCGCCACCGGCTCCAGCCGCAGCAGCGGCGCACCGGTCTCCACCTGGCTACCGGTCGAGACCTGCAGTTCCTTCACGGTGGCCTTGAACGGCGCGTACAGCACCGTCTCCATCTTCATGCTCTCGAGCACCAGCACCGGTGCGCCGGCCTCGACCTCGGCACCGGCCTGCACCGGCGTGGCCACGACGAGCGCCGGCGCGGGCGACCGAAGTACGCCGCCCTCGTCCCGGCTCACGCGGTGCGTGACACCGTCGACCTCGACCAGGTGCACCGGGCCGTGCGTCGCGGTCACCAGCCGGAACCGCTGCCCGCCGACGACCAGCCGGCCGCGGTAGTCGTCCAGCCGCTCCAGCTCGGCGTCCACCACCTTCAGGTGCTCGTTGCCGTTGCCGACGCCGACCCGGAACCGCTCCGGCCCGATCCGCGCGATCGTCACCCGGTAGCTCGCGCCGCGCAGCTTCAGGTCGATCGCGCGGCCGACCTCGTGCTGGACCTGCGGACGGCCGCCGTGCGCGGTCTCCAGCAGCCGGGTCCGCTCGACCTGCTCGGCGTCCTCGTACCCCTCGATCGCGGCCGCGACCAGCGCGACGCCCGAGTGCCGGTGCGACACCAGACGACCCTCGCCGCGGACCCGGTCGATCCAGCCGGTGTCCGCACTGCCGTCGATCACCTCGGGCTGGTCGAGCAGCTCGAGGATGAAGCTCTTGTTGGTCGCGCCGCCCTCGATCAGCACGGTCGTCGCCTGCATGGCGCGCCGCAGCCGCGCCAGCGCCTCCTCGCGGGTCCGCCCGTAGCCGATGATCTTCGCGATCATCGAGTCGAAGTCGGCCGGGATGCTGTCCCCGGCGCTCACCCCGGTGTCGACCCGGATGCCCGGGCCGGCCGGCAGGTCCAGGACGACGATCCGGCCGGGCGACGGCGCGAAGTCGCGGTCCGGGTCCTCGGCGTTCAGCCGGGCCTCGACCGCGTGCCCGCTCTCCACCGGCCGGGCGCCTTCCAGCCGGCCGCCGGACGCGACGTGCAGCTGCGCCTTCACCAGGTCGAACCCGGTGGTCAGCTCGGTGATCGGGTGCTCGACCTGCAGCCGGGTGTTCACCTCGAGGAACGCGAACGACTTCTCGCCCGGGTGGTACAGGAACTCGACCGTCGCGGCCCCGCGGTACCCGACCGCGATGGCCAGCCGCTCCGCCGACGCCTTCAGGTCCTCGACCTGCGACGCGGACAGCAGCGGGGACGCGGACTCCTCGATCACCTTCTGGTTGCGGCGCTGCACCGAGCAGTCCCGGACGCCGAGCGCCCACGCCGTCCCCTCGCCGTCGGCGATCACCTGGACCTCGACGTGCCGGGCGCCGGTGACGAGGCGCTCCAGGAACACCACGCCGCTGCCGAAGGCGCGCGCGGCCTCCTCACTGGTCCGCGCGTACGCGTCGGACAGCTCGTCGGCGGAGCCGACCATCCGGATCCCGCGGCCACCGCCGCCGGCCGTTGCCTTCAGCATCAACGGGTAGCCGATCCGGTCGGCGGCCGCGAGCGCGGCGTCGAGCGACTCGACCGCTCCGCGGCTCCACGGCGCGACCGGGACGCCGACCTCCTCGGCGATCAGCTTCGAGCCGATCTTGTCGCCGAGCTTGCGCATCGCCGCGGCCGACGGGCCGATGAACGTGACGCCGATCCGGTCGCACAGCTCGGCGAACGCGGGGTCCTCGGCAACGAATCCCCAGCCGACCCAGGCGGCGTCCGCGCCGGTCTCGCGCAGCGCGCGCTCCAGCACCCCGAGGTCGAGGTACGGGCGGGCCGACGCCGGGCCGAGCGGGTAGGTGATGTCCGCGGCCCGCACGAAGGTCGCGGTGCGCTCGCCGTCGGTGAACAAGGCCACGGTCTCGATCGGGTCACCGCCTTCGGCGTTGACTTCCCGGACCGCGTTGATCAGCCGCATCGCGGCCTCACCCCGGTTCACGATTGCGATACGCTTGAACATCGACCGCCTCCCTGTCGCACCCTGCCTTGTATTGCTGGGATCGCCAGCTCTGGCACAGGTTTTCAGCACATCACCGTTACCGTCGAGTCGGCCCCCTGTTCAGGCGTGTTTCGACCTCTGGTACCACGTCTCGCGCGAACCGGATCGTCTGCTCCAGCGGGTCGGCTTCCGGCCAGAACACGAACGCCCGGAACGGCTGCCGCGTGACCAGCTCGGTGACGAAGTCCGCCCACTGTCCCGGCGTCCCCCGCAACGGAGCGTCACCGTGCGTCGTGTCGGTGTCACCCGGCCCGTCGGTCACCGTGCCGACGATCTGCGCGATCCGCAGCACGTCGGCCGGATCGCGGCCCGACGCCTTGGCCGCCTCGTCGATGATCGCGTTCGCGGGCGCCAGATCCTGGTACGGCAGGTAGCTCGGGATCGGCGCCGCCCAGCCGTCGGCCAGCCGCCCCGTCAGCCGCAGCGACCGCGGGCCGATCGAGCCGATCCAGATGCCGATGTCGTGCGGCGGCGCCGGGACGGGGCGGGTGTTCACCGCGTAGTACTTGCCCTCCGCAACCACTCGCTCGGCGCCGGACCACAGCCGCCGCAGCAGGCCGATCCCTTCCTCCAGGGCCTCGATCGCCTCGCCCGGCGTCCGGTCCGGACCACCGAAACCCTTGATCGCGCGCGGGATGCCGCCGGCGCCGATGCCGAGCTCGAACCGTCCGCCGGACACCCGGTCGAGCGTCGCCGCGAGATTCGCGAGCATCGTCGGCGGACGCAGCGGCAACGGCGTCACGTCGGGGAAGAACCTCAACCGCTCGGTGCGGCTCATCAGGTCCCCGATCACCGCCATCGCGTCGAGCTGCGCCGGAGCGTACGGGTGGTCCTGCACACCGACGTACGTCAGGCCGCCCTCCTCCGCGGCGGCCACGACCTCGCGGTGTTCGGCGAGGTCCGGGGTCGGTGTCACCTGTACTCCGAAATCAACCATGTCTCGAGCATGACCCCAGGGTGCGGAAAACTGCGCGGCAGGGCTTTTGGGAGGGGAACCGAAGTGACGCAGGAACTGATTACGCAACTACGCAGCGAGGTCGCCGGACCGGTGTTCGCGCCGGGTGACGAGGGGTACGCCGAGGAGCTGTCCGGGTTCAACCTGGCGGTGACGCACACGCCGGACGTCGTGGTCGGGCTGACGTCCGAGGACGACGCGGTCGCGGTCGTGCGGGCCGCGGCGGCGAGCGGTACGCCGGTCCGCGTGCTGGCGACCGGCCACGGCATCCCGACCCCGATCCGGGACGGCATCGTCGTGACGACCGGCCGGATGACCGGCGTGACCGTGGACGCCGAGGCGCAGGTCGCGCACATCGCCGCGGGCAGCCGCTGGGCCGAGGTGGTCGCGGCGGCCGCACCGCACGGGCTGGCGCCGATCACCGGCGCGTCCGACGCGGTCGGCTGCATCGGGTACACGCTCGGCGGCGGGCTCGGCCCGCTGGCCCGGACGTACGGCTTCTCGTCGGACTGGGCCCGCGGCTTCCGGGTCGTGACCGCGTCCGGCGAGGCGGTGACCGCGAACGCGACCGAGCACGCGGACCTGTTCTGGGCGCTGCGCGGCGGCAAGGGCGGGTTCGGCATCGTCACCGCGATGGACTTCGGGCTCGTCGAGCTCGGCACGCTCTACGGCGGCTCGGTGTTCTTCGACGCCGAGTACATCGCCCCGGCCCTGACCACCTGGGCCGAGTGGACCAAGACGCTGCCGGAGAGCGCCAACACGTCCGTCGTCATCCTGCGGCTGCCGCCGCTGGAGTTCATCCCGGAGCCGTTGCGCGGCAAGACGGTGCTGAGCGTGCGGTTCGCGTACGTCGGCGCCGCGGCCGACGGGAAGGCGCTCTTCCAGCCGATCCGGGACGCCGGCACGACGCTGATCGACGCCGTCGGCGAGATGCCGGCGAGCGACATCGCGCTGATCCACAACGACCCGAAGGACCCGACGCCCGCCTGGGACCGCGGGCTGATGCTCGACGAGCTGGACGCCGAGTTCGTCACCGCGTTCCTGGAGGTGGCAGGCCCGGACCAGCAGCTCCCGCTGGTCGCGGTCGAGCTGCGGCACCTCGGCGGCGCCACCGAGCGCGACGTCCCGGAGGGCAGCGCGGTCGGCGGCCGCAGCGGTGCCGGCACGCTGACGATGATCGGCGTACCGGACCCGAACCTGTTCGAGAAGGTGCTGCCGGCAACGGTCGACGCGGTGCTCGGCCGGCTCGAGCCGTGGGTGTGCACGGAGACCACGGTGAACTTCGCCGGCGGCTTCGCGCTGCCCGGGTCGTACCAGGCGTCCTGGCCGGCCGACACGTTCGCGCGGCTGGCCGACGTCCGCGCGGCCTACGACCCGGACGCGCTCTTCCCGTTCGGGCCCCGCCAGGAGAACTCGGGTTCGTAGCCGAGCAGGCGGCGCGCCTTCTCGATCGACAGCAGGGTGTCGTTCGGGCCGAACGGCCGCTTCACCGGAACGCCGGGGAACACCTCGGCGAGCAGCTCCTCGTTCGGCCGGGACATCACCGTGTCGGCGTTCGCGACGATGAACACGTCCGTCCCGGTCACGTCGTACTCGAGCGACTTCCGGACGGCCTGCGCGCCGTCGCGGGCGTCGATGTACCCCCAGAGGTTCCACTTGCGCGCGTGCGCGTCCGCGTCGAACCCGGGGAACCGGGCGTAGTCCTCCGGGTACATCACGTTCGAGAAGCGCAGGCCGATCAGCTTCAGGTCCGGGTGCCACCGGCACAACTGCCGGGCCAGCTCCTCCTCGAGCGTCTTGACCAGCGAGTAGGTGCTGTTCGGCCGCGGCGGGTAGTCCTCGTCCACCGGCACGTACGGCGGGAACTCGTCGAACGGCAGCCCGAGCACGGTCTCGCTGGACGCCCAGACGATGTTCCGGACACCGGCCCGCAGCGCGGCCGAGAACACGTTGTACGTCACGGTCATGTTGTTGTGGAAGGTCGCCGCGTTCGGCCGCAGCCCCGGCGCCGGGATCGCGGCGAGGTGCACCACCGCGTCGACGCCGTCGTGCCGGTCGTCGATACCGGCGATCGCCTCGTAGGTCTGGCCGAAATCGGTCAGGTCCACGCGTGTCGACGTCACATCGGCCCGCGCCGGTGCAGCCTGGTCGAGAGCGACCACGTCCCAGCCGTGGTCCGCCAGGTGGTCGACGACGGCCTTGCCGAGCTTGCCGCTACTTCCGGTGACCGCTACCCGCCTCGCCTCGTTCACGCCGAGATCATCGCACTAATGTGTGACATGCCACTGTGGAAGGACACATCGTGAAACTTGCTGGCCGGATGGATCGGTTGGGAACCGAGTCGGCGTTCGAGGTGCTCGCCAAGGCGAAGGCCCTGGAGGCCCGAGGACGCGAGATCGTGCACCTGGAGATCGGCGAACCCGACTTCGACACGCCGCCGCACGTGATCGCGGCCGCGCAACAGGCCCTCGACAAGGGGTTCACGCACTACGTGCCGGCGCCCGGCATCCCCGAGCTGCGGACCGCCGTCGCGGACTTCCTCGGCCGCACGAACCGGCTGGCCACGACGCCCGACCGGGTGCTGATCACCCCGGGCGCGAAGCCGATCATGTTCTTCACGATCCTGGCGCTCTGCGAGGAGGGCGACGAGGTCCTCTACCCGGACCCAGGCTTCCCGATGTACGCGTCGATCACGTCGTTCGCCGGTGCGAAGCCGGTGCCGGTGCCGCTGCGCGAGGAGAACGGGTTCGTCATCGATCCCGACGAACTGCGGTCGCTGGTGACGGACCGGACCAAGCTGCTCATCCTGAACTCCCCGCACAACCCGTGCGGCAGCGCGTCGACGCCGGAGCAGCTGCAGGCGATCGCCGAGATCGCGATCGAGCACGACCTGGTCGTGCTCAGCGACGAGGTCTACTGGGCACTGCGGTACGACGGGGAGCACCACAGCGTGCTCGACCTGGACGGTATGGCGTCGCGGACGATCCTGCTCGACGGCTGGTCGAAGACGTTCGCGATGACCGGCTGGCGGCTGGGGTTCGGCGTGTTCCCCGAGCCGCTGGTCGAGCCGGTGACCCGGCTGATGATCAACTCGGTCTCGTGTACGTCGGCGTTCAGCCAGCACGCCGCGATCGCCGCCCTCGAAGGCCCCTGGGACGACGTCGACCGGATGCTCGAGGCGTTCCGCGAGCGGCGTGAGGTGATCGTGTCCGGGCTCAACGCCGTACCGGGCGTGTCGTGCGTGGAGCCGGGCGGAGCGTTCTACGCCTTCCCGAACATCACCGAGCTCGGCGTCTCCGCCGCCACCCTGGCCGACCGGCTGCTCGACGAGGCCGGCGTCGCCTGCCTGCCCGGCACGGCGTTCGGCACGTACGGCGAGGGCCACCTGCGCTTCTCGTACGCGAACTCGGTCGAGAACATCCGCCGCGCCCTCGACGCCTTCACGACTCTCGTGCGCTGACCGCCATCAGCCAGTCGGCGCCCACCACCCGGTAGCCGAGCCGGTACAGACCACGCAGGATGCCGGGCACATGCTTGGCGCCGTACACCACGGCCACCTCGAGCTCCTCGTCGCCGCGGTCCCGGACCACTTCGGCGACCGCCGCGACAGCACGGTCGTCGCGGCGGTCGAGCAGCAGGTCGAAGAAGCGGTCCCACTCCGCGCCGCGCAGCTCCTCCTGCCGGGTCGGCAGGTCGTCGACCTCGATGTCGGGTGTCAGCAGCGCCCGCCGCCCGGCGAAGAACTGGCCGATCGTCACGACCGGGGTCGCTGCCCACAGCATCGCGCGGGTCTTCCACGGCAGCTCGTCGAAGCCGTCCTGGAACTCCTCGCCGGACATGTCCGGGGCCACGAACGGCACGCCGAGGTCGTCGTACGGAATGTCGTCCTCGATCAGCCCGGACTCGGCATCGGCCGGCAACACGCGGTACGTCATGGTCATCCCCTCGACCGCCGACGACTGACCCTGGATGCCTTCGACGACGAGCAGGTCGCACCCGCGCAGCCGCGCCTCGACCTCGCGGAAGAACTGCGGCTCGGCCACGTGCAGCATCGGGAAGATCACGATCGCCGGTCCCCCGCCGCGCTTGGTCAGCCGCAGTACGGCGGACCGGGTGCCGACGATGCTGTTCTCGATGATCTGCATGTCCCCATCCCCCAACGGCCGTGTGGCACAGTGAGCTGATCATGACTGATCAGCACGGGCACACCCATCGGCTCGATCTCGACGACGCGTCCGTCCGGGAGTGGGACGCGACGGTGGTCGGATCGGATCCCGAGCGCGGGATCGTGCTCGACCGGTCCGCGTTCTACCCGGGTGGCGGCGGGCAGCCGCCGGACCAGGGGGTGCTGCTGTGGGGCGGCGTCCGGACCCGGATCGTCGGGACCACCAAGGGTGACGACCTGTATCTCGTACCGCACGAGGACGACCCGGTCCCGCCGGCCGGGACCGCCGTCCGCGGGGCGCTCGACGACGAACGGCGTACCCAGCTGATGCGGACGCACTCCGGCCTGCACGTGCTGACCGGGGTGGTGTTCCGCGACTTCGGCGCCCTCGTCACCGGCGGGAACATGGAGCCGCTGTCGGCGCGGATGGACTTCGACCTGGCCGAGGTGCCGCCGGACTTCAAGGACCGGGTCGCCGAGGCGGTGAACGCGGAGATCCGCACCGACCGCCGGATCACGGTGAGCAACTTGCCGCGCGACGAGGCGTTCGCGATCCCGGACATCATCCGGACCGCGACCAACCTGCTCCCGCCCGATCTCGAGGTGGTCCGGATCGTCGACATCGCCGGCCTCGACACCCAGGCCGACGGCGGCACCCACGTCGCCTCGACCGCGCTGATCGGCCGCATGGAGGTCGTCAAGATGGAGAGCAAGGGCCGGGGCTTCCGGCGTCTCCGGGTGCGGATCGTCTGAACTGGCCGACGGTCAGTCGGCCGGCTGCTGCTTCTGCTCGGCGGCCTGCCGGCGCACGTCGGCCTGGACCGCGCGCTCGTGGTCGAGCCAGTCCGGGTTCTCGGTTTTGATCGCCTCGATCTGGGTGCTGGTGAGCGCCTCGGTGATGCCGGCCCGGGCCAGCCCGCTGATCGACACCCCGAGCTTCGCGGCCACCACCGGGCGCGGGTGCGGACCGTCGCGGCGCAGGTCGCGCAGCCACTCGGGCGGGTCCGCCTGCAGCGCGTTCAGTTCGTCGCGCGACACCTCGCCGTCCTGGAACTCCGCCGGGGTGGCCGGCAGGTACACGCCGAGCTTCTTCGCCGCCGTGGCAGGCTTCATGGTCTGGGTCTTGCGCGCCGTCATGGCAGCAGCGTATCGGCAGGTAGCCTGACCACCGTGACCGGATTCCGGCTGGGCTACGTCCCCGGCGTGACGCCCGCGAAGTGGGCCCGGATCTGGACCGAGCGACTCCCCCGCGTTCCGCTCGAGCTCGTCCAGGTCACCGCCGCGGACGCCCCCGGCGTCCTGCGCCGGACGGAGGTCGACGCCGCCCTGCTCCGGCTCCCGATCGACCGCACCGGGCTGCACGCGATCCCGCTGTACGTCGAGCAGACCGTCGTCGTGGTCCCCAAGGACCACCTGATCACCGCCGCCGACGAAGTCACGCTCGACGATCTGGCCGACGAGCTGATGCTGCATCCGCGCGACGACGTCCTCGACTGGGAGCATCCGCCCGGCCGGTTGATCGACGACCGCCCGGCCCGGACCGCCGACGCGGTCGAATTGGTTGCCATGGGCACCGGGCTGCTGGTCGTACCGCAGTCGCTGGCCCGCCTGCACCACCGTAAGGACCTCACCTACCGCCCGCTGGCCGGCGTGCCGGAATCGCAGGTCGCGCTCAGCTGGCCCGAGGACGAGACCAGCGAACTCGTCGAGCACTTCATCGGCATCGTCCGCGGCCGGACCGCGAACAGCACCCGCGGCCCCGCCGTCGCGAAGAAGCGGCCGGTCCGGACCCCGCCGCCGCCCCGTCCGAAGAAACCGCGCCGCCGCCGCTAGATTTCAGTTGAGCCTTCAACTATCATCGTCGTATGGCGATCTTCCGGTTGAACCACGCGGTCCTGTACGTGCGCGACGTCGCGGCGAGCGTCGCGTTCTACCGAGACGTTCTCGGCTTCGGTTACACCGAGACCGGTGACGCCATCCCCGGCGCGGCGTTCCTGCGCGCGCCCGGGTCCACCAACGACCACGACCTGGGCCTGTTCCAGATCGGTTCACAGGCCGGCCCGTCGGGCGCCGGGCGGACCACGGTCGGGCTGTACCACCTCGCCTGGGAGGTGGACACCCTCGGCGACCTGGAGGACCTGGCCGCCGCGCTCAGCGAGCACGGCGCCCTGGTCGGCGCGTCCGACCACGGCACCACGAAGTCGCTCTACGGCAAGGACCCTGACGGCCTCGAGTTCGAGATCGTCTGGATCATCCCTGCCGACCTGCTCACCGACGAGGACCGGGGCAGGACCGGCATCGCCCGGCTCGACCTCCCGGCCGAGATCGGCAAGTACGGCCGCGAGGCGCGGAGCGGCGTCGGCATCTCCCGCGTCGGCTGACACTGACGAAAGGAGGTGTGCCGCGATCCGCGCGGGTTCGCGGCGGACTCAGGCGGGCGACGGCATATACGTAGACGACTACGTCCTGTCGTCACGGCACAGGTGGTCGGCGATGCGGAGAGCATTGGCGAGGACGGTGAGGACCGGGTTGACCCCGCCGTTGGTGACATGGACGGAGGCGTCGGCGATCCAGACGTTGTCGTGGCCCCAGACCTTGCCGTACGGGTCGGTGACCGAGCGTGCGGCGTCGTCGCCCATCCGGCAGGTGCCGGCCTGATGCTGGCCGGTGCTCGCCCCGCCCAGCGTACCGAGCTTGCCGACCGCCGTCCGGACCGCGCCCGCTTCCTCGAGCCAGGCCTTCGCCTTGGCGCTCATGAAACCGTGCGCACGGACGTCCTCCGGGTGGATCGACCCGCTGGTCACCACCACGGGGTTGCCGAGACGGTCCACGACGGCCGGATCGACGCGCACACGTGAGTCCGCCGATGTGACTTCCTGGATCGGGCCCACCACCCGGAGCATCCGCCGTACCTGGAGACGCATTCCGTCCACGCTCTCCGCGCCGGCCGGCGGGATCAGCCCGGCACCGGTCAGGTAGTCGTACGTCGCCGCGGGCGTCGGCACGAACTCGTTCGCGAGCATGCCGCCGCCGACGATCCCGTCGTTGCCGTGCCGGAAGTCGCAGGTCGCGATCGACACTCCGGGCCCGACGAGATCGGCGACCTCGTCCGCGAACAGTCCGACCGCACCGGCGTACACATGCGCCTGCAGGTGCCGGCCGACCTGGTCCTGGTTGTTGCCGATCCCGTCCGGCTCGCCGTCGTGCGCGCTGTTCAGCAACAGCCGCGGTGTCTCGGATGCCCCGGCGGCGACCACCACCTCATCGCACGACACGGTACGTCGCCAGCTCCCGTCGCTCGCAGCCAATGCGACGCCGACGACCCGGCCGGTCGAGTCGGTCACGAGACGCTCCGCCGTGGTCTCGGTGACGAGCGTGCAGTTCCCGGTTGCGAGCGCCGCGGGCAGTGCGGTGTTGTGCGTCCCACCCTTCGCCTCCACCGGGCAGGCGAACCCGACGCACAGGCCGCACCGCACACATCCCGCGCGTCCTTGGTAGTCGACCGAGTTGATGAGCAGCGGTACGTCGAGCGTCCCCCACCCCAGGCGGTCCGCCGCAGCGGCCAGCGCCGAGGCCGGTCCGGTCCGCGGCAGCGGCGGCATCGGCAACGGGATCGACCGCGGCGCGTGCCACGGATCGGTCCCACCACCGCTGACCCCGAAGCGCTGCTCCGCCAGCGAGTAGTAGGGCTCGAGGTCGTCGTAAGAGATCGGCCAGTCGGCGAGCGCGCTCCCGTCCGGTACGCCGTACGTCGTGGCCATCCGGAAGTCCCGCGGCACGAAGCGCCACGCCTGCGCGCCGTACACGCGGGTGCCGCCGCCGACCGTGAACGCGTTGTTCCCCCAGCCGCCGTCGGGCGGGAGCACCTCGCTCCGTACGCCGTCCACCAGGGACACCCGCGGACGCCCTGCCGGATCCGGGTCCGTCAGCGCCGGAAGGCCGGCCACCGACCGCGGATTGCGGAGGTGGTCGCGCGCCAACGACTCCGTCGACGGGTAGCTGCCGAGCTCGACGACGAGCACCGACCGCCCCGACTCGGCGAGCACCTGGGCCGCCGCGCCGCCGCCTGCGCCGGACCCGATCACCACGCAGTCGTACCGCTCCGCCACCTGTTCAAGCGGCGTCACGGTCAGGTCGGTCCGCACCGGCTCCACCTCGCCGCTCCGCCAGCCGACCATCGCCCAGGCCGCCGGATCCGCGTAGAACCCCTGCGCGATCAACCGCACCAGCCAGGCCCGGTCCGCGTCCGTCGCGTTCGAGAGCCCGCGCTCCACGCGACCGAGCCAGTCCGGCCGATCCTGCGTCAGCACCTGCTCGACGAAACCGACCGCCGCCCGCTGCCACCCCTGCCCCGGCACCACGGACTCCGACAGCCGCTCCAACCCGACCCGTTGCTCTTCAGACAGGCGCACCCGCAGATCCTTTCACGATTCGAGGTTCTGTACTTGCTGGTCCATTTTTTGCGAGCAACGCTGTGGGCATGGCACTTGACGACTATTACCTGCTCGGGCGATCGGGGCTGCGGGTCAGCCGGCTCGCCCTGGGCACGATGAACTTCGGGCAGTCCGGTTTCCACGCGCCGTACGGCAGGACCGAGGACGAGGCGCGGGCGATCTTCCGGGCCTATGTCGATGCCGGCGGCAACTTCATCGACACCGCCGACTTCTACACCGCGGGTGAGAGCGAACGGATCCTCGGCCGGCTGATCGCCGAGGCCGGCGTCCGGGAGCGGATGGTGCTCACCACGAAGGCCACCAACAGCGTCGACTCCGGCGACCCGAACGCGGGCGGCAACAGCCGCAAGCACCTGATCCGCGCGCTCGACGAGTCCCTGCGCCGGCTCGGCACCGACTACGTCGACCTGTTCCTGCTGCACACCTGGGACCGCATCACGCCGGTCGACGAGGTGCTGCGGACCCTCGACGACCTCACCCGCGCCGGCAAGATCCGGTACGCCGGGCTGTCCGACGTACCGGCCTGGTACGCCGCCCGCGCGCAGACCCTCGCCGACGCGCACTCGCTGACGCCGATGGTCAGCCTGCAACTGCCGTACTCGCTGGCGGAGCGGACGATCGAGACCGAGCACGTTGGGATGGCGCAGCAGCTCGGTCTCGGGATCACGGCGTGGAGCCCGCTGGCGGGCGGCTTCCTGACCGGCAAGTACCGGCGTGACGACACCCACGGCGTGACCGGCGACGGCCGGCTGACCGGGGACGGCGCACCGGAGCGCACGTGGACGGAGCAGCACTGGGACCTGCTCGCGACGGTCCGGGACGTTGCGGACAAGCTCGGCGTGACACCGGCGCAGGTTGCGGTCAACTGGGCCGCGACCCAGCCCGGGATCGCGTCCGCGATCGTCGGGGCGAGCCGCCCCGAGCAGCTCGAGTCCAGTATCGCGGCGCTCGGTTTCGAGCTGCCGGCCGAGCTCCGGGCCGCCCTCGACGAGGCAGGCGCCGTCCCGCCCGACTCGGTCTACCGGATGTTCACGCCGCAGTACCAAGGCTGGCTGGTGAATCCGGGAGCGAAGGTGGCCGACAAGCCGGCCGGATACCAGCCGCCGGTGCTCAACTGGCGCTGAGGTAGTCCAGGCACAGGTCGAGCGCGTACTCCAGGTGTGTCGACGAGCCGGACGACATCAGAATCGCGACGCCACCCTGGATCGCGGCGATCAGTGCGCCGGCCGCGCGGGCGGGATCCACATCGGCACGGATCTCGCCCGTGGCCTGCATCTCCCCGATGCCGAGCTCGAGCCGGTGCTGCCACTGCGCGAGCAGCTGACCCGTCACCGCCTGGGCGGCCGGGGTGTGCCGGCCGATCTCGGTGATCAGTACGCCGAGCGGGCAGTGCACGCCCTGCCGGCGGTACTTCTCGACCACGGCGTCCCGCCAGTCGTGCCACGCATCCCAGGTGGTGAGCTTCCCCAGGTGCGGCTCCTGGTCCTCGAGCACCTGCTGGGCCTCGCGCTCGGCGACGGCGAGCAGCAACTGCTCCTTGCCCTCGGGGAAGTAGTGGAACAGCTGGCTCTTCCCGGTCCGGCTGCGCCGGCCGATGTCGTCCAGCTTCACCGCGGTGATGCCCCGCTCCCGGATCTCCGCCGCGGCCGCCGCCACGATCCGCTGGCGCGTCGCCACGCCCTTCGCTGTCAGCACACCGTCAAATGTACCTGCGGGTTCATTCGTTCAGCGCGGCCAGCTTCGCGAACACCGGCTTCGGCTCCCAGTGCCCGTCGTCGTCGACCGCGACCAGCCCGTACGACGAGAGGTCGAGATCGTGCTCCGGGTCGTCCGGACGGTGCGGCAGTGCGAAACCCGCGAAGCTGAACCAGAACGCCGCCGCCAGCTCGATCCGGTCGAACTCCTCGACGAGCTCGATCAGGTACTCCACTTGCTCCTCCTCGTCCCGCTCGTACCCGCCGTTGACGACCGGCGGGTCGACCTCGCGGTTCACGATCATCCAGCCGGTTCCGCCGCGGTCGGCCGCGCCGCGGTAGGCGCAGCAACCGAACTCGGTCGCGACGACCGGCTTGCCCCACTTCTTCCGCGCCGCCAACTCCTCGGCGAAAGTCGCCGCGTTGGCGGCGTCCCGGTACGCGTCGACGGCGACGATGTCGAACAGGTCCCAGTTCACGTCTTCCCACAGCCCCGCGGCGTATGTGATCCGGCCGCCGAAGACGCTCCGCGCCGCGGACGCCAACTGCTGCTGAACCTCGCCCCAGCGCGCGAGTCCCGCCTGCAACTGCGTGAGCTTCGCGGGATCGGTCCAGGTCGCGGGATCGGCCAGCAACGCCAGCCGCTCCCCCGACGTCTCGCCGGGCACGAAACCCTTGCAGAACACGGACAGCTCGCACCCGAGCACGAGCACCACCTCTCCCCGGCCCGACTGCCGCAGCGCCTCGGCGCGCCGGCCGCAGTCGGTCAGGAAGGCGACGAACTCGTCCGGCTCCAGGTCCATCGGCACCGGCGAGAACCACAGCTCCAGACCCGCCGCCAGCGCGGCCTCGCCGGCCGTCCCGAGCCGGTCCGGATCGTTGCCCGACACCCGGACCGCGGGCGCGTGCAGCTGGTCGGCGATCACCGTCAGGTCGCGGCGCACCTCGTCGGCGTCGAAGCGCTCGCGGGTACTGCGGCCGTCGTACCGCAGGCCGGTGTCGTAGTTCACCCCGATCGAAAGCATGACCAGCACGGTAGCAAGCAAAGTCATACCCAGTACATCTTTTTATCCGGTATGGTCAGCGCCATGGAGGGGCGCCGGGAGCGGAAGAAGGCGGAGGTCCGGGCCCGGATCTCGGAGATCGCGACCGCGCTGTTCCTCGAGCACGGGTTCGACGCGGTGTCGGTCTCGGAGGTCGCCGAGGCGGCCGACGTCGCGCGGCCCACGGTGTTCGCGCACTTCGCGCGCAAGGAGGACCTGCTGTTCGACCGCTATCCCGAGGCCGAGGCGCTGGTCGTGGCCGCGGTCGAGGATCGTCCGGCCGGGACGTCCGCGGTGCACGCACTGTCCGGTCTGCTCGTCACGCTCGCCGACGAAGGGCATCCGCTGTCGGCGATGCGCGGGCAGTTCCGCCGCTTCTGGGAGGTCGTCGCCGAGTCCCGGGCGCTGCAGTCCCGCGCTCGCGAACTCCTCGACCAGCTAGAGCAGGCGATTGCCGCCGCGATGGCGCACACCGCCGTACCGGAGCCGCGGCTGACCGCCGCGCTCGCAGTCGCCGCGTATCGCACCGTCCATCTGGAGGCGGTACGCCGGATCCTCGCCGGCGAAGACGCCACGGCTGTCGCGGTGGACCACCGCGCGCAGACCCTGCACGCCCTCGCCGTCGTCGCCGGTCACCTGGCAGACGTCAGGTAGGCGGCGATCGCGCGGGCGCAGTCGACGGACTCCGCACGCGAGCTGTCCACCTCGACGTCGTACGTGACGCCCTCGTGGACGACGTACGCCTGCTGCGCGGCCATGCCGCGGGTGCGGTCGCCGCGGGCCAGTTCGCGCCCGGCGGCGACCTCGGGGTCGCAGTGGACGCCGACGAACAGCGTCTCGACGTCACCGGCCGCGTCCCGCCAGCGCTGCTGCGAGCCGGCGCCGCCGAGGAAGACGTCGTCGACGATCACCCGGCCGCCGGCCCGGCACATCGCCACGATCCCGGCGGTCCAGGCCGCGTCCAGCTCGCGGAACGCGGGCCCGACCGAGACCTCGCCGTCCGGTCCGAACTCGATCCCGCCGTCCATCACCGCGGGCAGCGCGTCCACGAAGTCGTCCACGCTGAACCCCAGCCAGGGCTCCGGCAGCACCGCCTGCAGACAGCGCACGATCCCGGTCTTCCCGGAGCTGGAGCCGCCGTTGATGATGATCAGTCGAGCCGTCACCCGCGCAAGGCTAGGGCCTGACCGGCCGTCGCCTCGACAGATTTCCTGCGCCGCGCGAGCCCGAGCAGCGGCAGCGCCAAGGTCTGGATCCCCGCCGTCACCAGGTACGCCGGCCCGTAGCCCCAGGCGTCCGCGGACCGGCCGAGCACCGGCTGGATCACGACGCCGCCGGCCGATCCGAGCAGGCTGTCGAACGACAGCACGGTCGCCCGTTGCGCCGACGGGATGTGGCTGTTCAGGTACGCCTGCCGCACCGGCGACATCGCCGCGAACAACGTGCCCCACAGCATCAGCAGCACGAGCGCGACGCCGAACGACGTGACCAGCCCGATCACCGCGATCACCACTCCGGACGCGGTGATCGCCCCGATCAGGATCCCGATCCGGTCCCGGAACACGCGGGCGACGGACGCCGCGGACGCACCGCCGGCGATCTGCGCCGCGGCGACGATCCCGGCCGACAGACCCGCGATCGCGTACGAGCCGGTGTGTCCGTACAACTGCAGCAAGTACGGCTGAGCGGCGTAGAAGCCGTAGACGGTCGCCCCCGCCGTGAACGGCCCCGCCAGCATGACCCAGCGCACCCGCCGGTCGAGCAGCCCGTGCCGCAACGACGCCCGGACGATCCCGGCCATCTCGCCCCGCACGGACCCGCGGGCCTTCGGGGTGAAGCCGATGTCGCGCATCGACCGCGCGGCCACCACGAAGGTGACCAGCAGCAAGGCGGCCCGCACGACGTACGGCGTGCCCAGGTTCGTGAGCTGCGCCAGCACCCCGCCGCCGATCGTGCCGGCCATCATCGCGATCCCGTTCACCACCTGCCCTTTCGCGAACGCCGCGTCCAGCGACCCGGCGTACCCGGTCGCGTGCAGTCCGTCGACGAGCCACGCCTCGGTCGCGCCGCTGAAGAACGTGAACCCGAGACCGAGCAGCATCGACACGATCGCCCACCACACGAACGGCGCGTGCGCACGCCACAGCAGCAGGTACAGCACCGTGGTCCCGATCAGTGTGGCGGTGCCGAGCAGGTACGACGTACGCCGCCCGACCGTGTCCGCGACCACGCCGGTCGGCACCTCGAACAGCACCATGCCCGCGGTGAAGAACGCGTTCGCGGCGAACGTCTGCCCGATCCCCAGTCCGGCGTCGAGCAGGAACAACGTGTTGATGCCCCAGATCATCGACGACGCGCCCGTCGACACCGCGACCAGCGTGAGGTAGGTCCGTAGTACCCGTTCGGCTGTCATATCCGCTACGTCGGAGCCGGGAGCGGCGGTTCGACACGCCGTAGCTCCGGGGGCGGGTATCGTCCGGGGACGTGACGGACCAGAAGGCGGAGACGGCGGAGGCGCCGCAGCCTCATCACAACGCCCACGACACGGCCAAGCTCGCGGTGATCGTCGGCGCGCTCGGCGTCGTGTTCGGTGACATCGGAACCAGTCCGATCTACACCCTGCAGACGGTCTTCAACCCGGAGGACCCGCACCCGGTCCCACTCAGTGACCACAACGTGTACGGCGTGGTGTCGCTGATCTTCTGGTCGGTGATGATCATCGTCACCGTCACGTACATCCTGCTCACGATGCGCGCTGACAACAACGGCGAGGGCGGCGTGGTGGCGCTGATCACGCTGCTCCGCAAGTGGACCCGTACGCACCCGGGCCGGAAGGCTTCCGCGGTGCTGGCCACGGTGGGCCTGTTCGGCGCGTCGCTGTTCTTCGGCGACGGCATGATCACGCCCGCGATCTCGGTACTGTCAGCGGTCGAGGGACTCAAGACGGTGGAGCCGTCGCTGGGCGAGTACGTGGTCCCGATCACCGCGGTGATCATCGTCGGGCTGTTCATGGTCCAGCGCCGCGGCACCGAGCAGATCGGCCGGGCGTTCGGGCCGGTGATGATCGTGTGGTTCGCCGTGATCGGCGCGGCCGGGATCGGCGGCATCCTCGAGCACGGGGCGATCCTCAAGGCGCTCTCCCCGACGTACGCGATCGGCTTCCTGACCGGGCACTTCCACATCGCGTTCTTCGCGCTGGCGGCGGTCGTGCTGTCGATCACCGGCGCCGAGGCGCTGTACGCCGACATGGGGCACTTCGGCCGGAAGGCGATCAGCCGCGGCTGGCTGTTCCTGGTGCTGCCGGCCCTGACGCTCAGCTACATGGGCCAAGGGGCGCTGATCCTGAAGAACCACGAGAACATCACCAGCCCGTTCTTCCTGCTGGTCCCGGGCTGGGGCCGGCTTGCGCTGGTGCTGCTCGCGACCGCGGCGACCGTGATCGCGTCGCAGGCCGTCATCACCGGCGCCTACTCGGTGATGGCCCAGGCCGCCCGGCTCGGGTACCTGCCCCGGCTCCGGGTGACGCACACATCGGCGACGACGATCGGCCAGATCTACGTACCGTTCGTGAACTGGCTGCTGTTCGTGTCGGTGCTGACGCTGATCTTCGCGTTCCGGAGTTCGGCCGCGCTGGCGTACGCGTACGGCATGACCGTGACCGGGACGATCACCATCACCACGCTGCTGTTCTTCTACGTCGCGCACTACCGCTGGAACGTGCCGCGCTGGCTGATCCTGGCCGGCGCCGTACCGCTGCTCCTGATCGACGGTCTGTTCATCGCGGCCAACCTGACGAAGCTGCTGCACGGCGCGTGGCTCCCGCTGCTGATCGCGCTCACCGCGTTCACGGTGATGACAACCTGGCAGCGCGGCCGTGAGGTCGTCACTCGCGAGCGGGAGCGGGCCGAGGGTTCGCTGCAGGAGTTCATCGACGAGCTGAGCTCCGGCAAGCTGCCGGTCCGGACGGTCCCCGGTACGGCGATCTTCCTCAACCGCGGCGGCGTCAGCGCACCGCTCGCGCTGCGGGCGAACGTCGAGCACAACCAGGTCCGGCACGAGCACGTCGTGATCGTCGCGATCGAGACCGAGCCGGTACCTCGGGTCCCGGACGACCGGCGGGTGACCGTGAACGACCTCGGGTACGGCGACGACGGGATCACCCACGTCACGATCAAGTTCGGGTACATGGAGTCGCCCGACGTACCGACTGCCCTCGCGCGGCTCGATCCGGCCGCCTCCGAAGGCCCGCTCGATCTCGGCAAGGCGTCGTACTTCCTGTCGAAGATCGAGCTCCGGCGGGGCAAGGAGCCGACGATGGCGGGGTGGCGCAAGCAGTTGTTCCTGGCCACCTCGCACATCACCGCGGACGCGGCCGAGCACTTCGGGCTGCCGCGGGACCGGACCGTGATCATCGGCTCGCACATCGAGCTCTGATGGACCAGACGTACGACGAGAGCGCGCCGGTGCCCGCACTGGCCGGCCTCGTCCGTACGGTCTGGATCCAGCGCACCGGCGCGCAGCCCTATCCGCAACGGGACCTGCCGACCGGCGGCGTCGAGCTGCACTGCCCGGTCGGCGGCGTACCGCGGCTGATCGGGCCGTTGACCCGGGCGCACCTGCAGGTGATCCCGCCGCGGACGACGATCGTCGGCGTGCGGTTCATGCCGGGCGCGGGCACGCCGCTGCTCGGCGTACCGGCGGACGAGCTGGTCGACTGCGCCGTCGACCTGTGGGGCCCCGCGGCGGACGCGATCGGTGCGGCGGTTGCGGACGCGCCGAGCCCGCAGGCGGCGCTGCTCGGCGTGCAGCGATACCTCACCGGGCAGGAGCTGCGCCCGGATCCGGTCGTGGCGGAGCTGGTACGGCGACTCATGCCGTGGGAGCGGACCGGGATCGCGTCGCTGGCCGACGAGCTGGCGTTGTCGGAGAGCCAGCTGCGGCGGCGGTGCCTGACGGCGACCGGAGTCGGGCCGAAGGCCTTACAGCGGACGCTGCGGTTCCAGGGCTATCTCGCACTGGCACAGGCCGGATTCGGCAGCGGGCTCTCGGACCTCGCCGCCGAGACCGGGTACGCCGACCATGCGCACCTGACCCGCGAGTGCGTCCGGCTGACCGGCGTGACGCCGCGCGAACTGCTCGGCGACAAGGCCGATCGCTGCGACTGCGGTCACGACCACTCCGCGTCGTACCGGCCGTTCCTCGCCGGGTGGTACGCCCGTTTCGTTCAAGCGCGGCGTGGCGGTTCGCTCCTAGCGTCGGCTCATGGACCTGATCGCTCCTGACCACGAGCTGTACGACGCACTGCGGCGCCCGGCGATGCCGCAGTACAAGGACATCCGCCCGCGGGTGATCGCCCGCTGCGCTTGCGTCGACGACGTCGTCGAGGCGCTCGGCTACGCACGCTCGCACGGTCTGCCGGTGACTCCCCGCGGTGGCGGCCACTGCTTCGCCGGGCGCTCGTCGACGACGGGCTTGATGATCGAGCTCTCGGCGTTGTCGGCGATTTCGGTGGAGGCCGGGCTCGCGACCATCGGGGCCGGTGCTCGGCTCGCGGATGTCTACCGCGGGCTGCACGAGTACGGGCTGACGATTCCGGCGGGGTGCGGGCCGACGGTCGGGATCGTGGGGCTGACGTCGGGCGGTGGGCTCGGGTTGCTCGGTCGGCGGTACGGGCTGACGTGCGACCGGCTCGTCGCCGCGACCGTCGTCCTCGCGGACGGCGACGTCGTGACGTGCGACGCGGAGCGGGCGGCCGACCTGTTCTGGGCGCTGCGCGGGGCGGGCGGTGGTCAGTTCGGCGTCGTCACCTCGCTGGTGTTCGCCGCCGTACCGTCGCCGGCCGCGACGCGGTTCCGGCTGACCTGGCCACGCGACCGGGCGCCCGACGTGATCGCTGCGTGGCAGGAATGGGCGCCCGACGCGCCGGACGAGCTGACTGCGAGCCTGCAGGTGACCGCTGACGAGGTGCGGGTCTTCGGCGCCACCCTCACCGCCTTCGACATCGGTCCGCTCGGCGACGCTCCCGAGGTCGACGTCCGCAGCGATCTCAGCTGGCCCGCGCTGAAGGCCTCGCTCTCGGAGGGTGATCCGGTCGACCGGGTCGTGCACAGCAAGTCCGAGTTCTTCCGTTCCGCGCTGCCGCCGGAGGCCGTCGGCCGGCTGCTCGGCACCGGCTGCGAGCTGAACTTCACGCCGATGGGCGGCGCCTACAACCGCGTCCCGGTCGACGCCACCGCCTTCGCCCACCGCACCGAACGCTTCCTGCTCGAACACGTCGGGCCGGATCGGACCGCCGTCCGCCGGTCCTGGTCCATCGCGCACGCCTACGGCTCAGGGCATGTCTATCCCAACTTCCCCGATCCCGATCTGACCGACTGGGCCGCCGCCTACCACGGCGCGAACCATGCCCGGCTCGAGAACGTCAAGGCCGCCTACGACCCTGGCGACGTGTTCCACTTCCCCCAATCGCTTGGAGGTGGCAGATGATCCGGCTGTACATGAGCTTGTCGGTCGACGGCTTCGTGGCCGGGCAGGGCGACAGCACCAAGGAGCCGATGGGGCGCGGCGGGTTCCGCCTGTTCAACTGGCTCGACGACCGCAACTCCGACGGGCCGAGCGGACAGGTCTATCGCGAATGCCTGGCCACGGGCGCGCTGATCGCGGGCCGTCGCACGTACGAGCACGCCGGGCGCTGGAACGGCGACCACCACGACGGCGTACCGATGTTCATCCTCACCCACCATGCCGACGACGATCCGCCGGGAAGTGCCGTCTACGTGACCGACGTCGCCGAGTGCGCCGCCCGCGCGAAGGCGGCCGCGGGCGACCGCGACGTGATGGTCCACGGCGCCGGCGCGGCCCAGTCCCTGCTCCGCGCCGGTCTCCTCGACGAAATCGAACTCCACGTCGTCAACGTCC
Organism: Kribbella sp. NPDC004138; assembly: GCF_053603655.1. Lineage (NCBI taxonomy): Bacteria > Bacillati > Actinomycetota > Actinomycetes > Propionibacteriales > Kribbellaceae > Kribbella > Kribbella sp. NPDC004138. The sequence goes on along the minus strand of NZ_JBSGFZ010000011.1, from coordinate 57,504 downwards.
TCCTCGGCCAGGGCCGCCGCCTGTTCGACAACCTCCCCGCCGAATACATCGAACTCGAACCCCTCCGCCAACTCCCCGCCCACGACGTCACCCACCTGCGCTACCGCGTCCTGAAGTAGCGCCCGCGGTCTTCACTGCCGGTGGGAAGAATGTTCGGGCTGGAGCCTTGAGCTGGTTGGAATTTGGCTTCACGATGTGGTGCGACTGATCCCACGCCCCTGGGAGGTTCGTTCGCATGTGGAAGGCTGCTCTTCTCGTTCTTGCCGGTTCGTTGGTCGCCGTGCTGCCTGCTCAGGCTGCCGCGCCTGGTCCTGTGTACGCGCCGGACAACTCTGTTGCCGATCCCGGCGTACTGCGGGCCGGTGGTGACTTCTACGCCTTCACGACGGGGCCCAAGGGGCGCGTGAGTCGTGGGGACACGGCGAGTGGGCCGTGGCAGAGCGTCGGTGCGGCGCTTGATCTGTCGACGCCGCCGGCTTGGATGGACACCAGTGCCGACGTCTGGGCGCCGGACGCGTGGCAGACATCCGCGGGATACGTCCTGTACTACTCGGCCGTGGCGAAGAGCTTCGGTGGCCAACGCTGCATCGGGGTTGCCACGTCGAGCGGTATCGGCGGGCCCTACACGCCGATCGGCGACACCCCGCTCGTCTGCCCGGGAGGGCGGCACGGCGGCGAGGACGCCGTACCCGGGCGGCCGATCGCGGCAGCCGGCGTGATCGACCCGTCCCCGTTCCAGGACAGCGAAGGGCGGCGCTTCCTGCTGTACAAGACGCAGCAGGTCCCGTCGTCGTTGCGCATGGTCCGTCTCACCGACGCCGGACTGCACTGGGCGGGCAGCGACAGCCGCGAACTCCTGCAGCGCGACGGCATCATCGAGAACCCGACAATGGTCCAGCGCGGCTCGCAGTACGTCCTGTTCGCGTCCCGCTACGGCTACGACAACTGCAGCTACGCGACCGTCTGGCTGCGCTCGACGGATCGCTGGAACTTCGCCGGCGCGACCGAACACTCACTGATGACGTCGTCCGGCACCGGCCTGTGCGGCCCCGGCGGCGCGGACGTCACGCCGTCCCTCGACGGCGGCTGGCGCGTCTTCCTGCACGGCTGGGTCTGCGGCACCGGTACGTCGCCCTGCACCGACAGCCAGATCGCCAACGGCGTCGCCCATCGCCGCGCCCTGTACGCCGCGATCCTCAACTGGGCCTCCGACGCCACACCGTCCGTCGGCATGTTCCTCTGACCAGAACGGGAATCCCGATGCGCCGCCGCCTCGCCGACTTCGTCGACAAGCTCACGAACGGCCGCTGGGTGCGGATCGCCTCCCTGCACATGCCGCCGCCGCGCTGCCAGACCGGTGTCGGGAGCCCGTACGACCGGATGTCCGGCAGCGTGGTCGACTTCGTCCAGCGGACCGACATGTTCACGGTCCTCGGCGCCGACTGGAACAAGACCGTCGACGACGACCCGAACGAGATCGGCCGTGGCTCCGGACTCGAGCCCAACGGACCCGACAGCGGTGACCGCATCGACGGCTTCCTGTACTCACCGCAGCTGACCAACTGCTGCATGACGCAGCTCGGGCAGGTGAGCGACGGTCACCAAGCGGTCCAGCTCAAACTCACGGTCTCCGCGCCGTGACCCCGCTCAGAGCCAGGGCGGGAGCGACTCCGCGGGAGTGCCGTCCGAGCTGACGACATCGGCGTACGGACGACCGGACAGGTAGGCCGCGAGCTCGGGCAGGGGCCCGCGGACCTCGGGTACGTCGCCGCGCTGCGTGCGGATGTCCTCGCACAGCGCCTCGAGGAAGTCCGGCGGAAGATCGGCGAACGTCAACCCGGTGCCGAGGTCCACCGCGTGGATCATCACCTCGCGGGACCGCATCCACGGGATCTTCGTCGCCGGCACCGGAACGCCTTGCGCGGTCCGGATCGCGGCCTGCCACCGCGCGTCCGTCAGCGTCGCCATCGACGCGTTCAGCCGGGCGGACGACGCGTCGAACCACGACCGCAGTTCGTCGGCGGACCGCGACGTACCGGCCTCGATGTCGGCGTTGCGCGCCGCTGCGGACGGGTACATCGGCCGCTCCTCGCCGGTGCGCGCCCACTCGACCAGGTTCCCGAGCGCTTCGGCGTTCAGCGACAGGTGCGCGGCCACGTGCCGCCGCGACCAGCCCGGTAACAGCGACGGGGCCTCCAGGTCACCCAGTGCACTCCGGCACAGCGCCGTACCCTCGTCGATCCACTCCAGCACGCGCTTCATCAGGCGAACGTAGCCCACGTCGGCGCGGGTTCTTGCAGCGGTGGGGTCTTGTGGTGAGACTGGCCCGCATGAAGGGGGCCCGCGCATGGTGACGACGATCGGCGTAGTAGGACCGTCGGACCTGGTCACCTCCACCAGCAGGATCATCAAGGGACTGCGGGGCGTCGAGGTGGTCCCGCTGCGGTACCGCCGGGAGACCGACACACCCAAGGTGATGGCCGACGCACCGGGCAGTGTCGACGCGTGGCTCTTCACCGGTGTCGTCCCGTACCAGATCGCCGCCGCGCAGGACCTGCTGGACCGCCCGGCCGCCCACGTCGAGTACACCGGCGCAACCTTGATGCGCGCCCTGGTGCAACTCCTCCGCGACGGGCAGGACGTGACCTCGCTCAGCATCGACGTCCTCGACGAGGCCGACGTCCGGGAGACCTTCGACGAGGTCGGGCTCCCGATGCGCGGCGTGCAGGTGCTGCCGTACCGGCCCGGGCTGAGCCTCGACGAGATCGTGGCGTTCCACCAGGACGCCGGCGCGACCGTCGCGATCACCTGTCTGCGGACGGCGTACGAGAAGCTCCGGACCGAGCAGACCACGCTCCGCCTGGCGCCCTCGGTGCACTCCGTCCGCGCGGCGGTGAACAGACTGCTGCTCGTCCATGACGCTTTGCGCAGTGACGATGCGCAGATCGCGCTCGGCCTGGTGGAGATCTCCCCGGACGCCGAGACCGCGCTCCGGCGCGAGGCCGGGTCGCTCGGCGGCAGCGTGATCCGGTACGACGACAAGCGCTGGCTCGTGGTGGCGACCCGCGGACCGCTCGAGCAGGCGACCGCGGCGTTCACCGAGCTCGGCATGCTGACCCGGCTGAAGGAGCAGTTCGGGCCGGTCCGGATCGGGTTCGGCATCGGCGGGTCCGGGACCGAGACCGAGGCCTTGGCCCGCCGCGCGCTGGGCCGGGCGAAGACGGCCGGCCGGACCGCGGCCGTGGTGTCGCTGCGCAACGACATCGATCTCGTGCTGGTCGGCGGCGCAGCGCCGCGGGCCCAGCAGCGCTCGAAGCTGCAACTGCTCGCCCAACGCGCCGGTCTCTCGAAGGCCACTCTGGAGCGGCTGCAGGAGCTCGTCCACTCCACCCCCGAGGAGGGGCTGACCACGCGCTCGGTCGCCGACTACCTCGGCATCCAGCCGCGGACCGCGCGCCGGGTCCTGAACCGGTTGGAGCGCGCCGGCCTCGCGGACGCCACCGGCACCCAGCTCGGCACCGGCAGCGGCCGCCCGCTCGTGGTTTATCGCGTTCATCTCTGATTATTTCTCAGGCGGTTGACGCACTGACGCACGTCCGGCTAATTTCAGCCATGACCGTAATTCGGTGCGTACTGTCCCGGGAGGCCTTGTGGACAAGCGATTCGCACGGGGATTGATTGCTCTGCTGGTCAGCTGCGCAGGATGGATGAGCGTTTCCACTCCAGCCGGCGCCATGATTCCGGTCGGGACCGAAACCCCGACCGTCACCAGCCTCGGTTCGGCGTCAGCCGTGACCTCGACCAGCGTCGCCGAGCAGGTCGGCGACCGGATCTGGACCATCACGTCCGGCGTCTCGCCCGTCCAGGTCGGCGCGTTCGACCCGGTCGGCAGGACCGTCGACCGCAAGTTCTCACTGCCGACCGGCGCCGGGGCCTGGGCGATGACCCACCTCGGCACCGACCTGTACATCGGCCTCTACACCCCCGGGGACGTCTACAAGGTCGACACCACCAGCGGCACCGCCGCCAAGGTCGCGCAGTTCGGCTCGTTCATCTGGTCGCTGGCCGCGACGCCGGACGGCAAGATCGTCGCCGGCACGTACCCCGACGGAGCCGTCCACGAGTACGACCCGGCGACCGGCGCCACCAAGTCGTACGGCGCGGCGGTCGCCGGTGAACAGTACGTGCGCAGCATCGCTGCCGACGCCACCACGATCTATGCGGGCGTCGGGACGAAGGCGCACCTGATCGCCATCGACCGCGCGACCGGCGCACGCCGCGACGTCCTGCCGGCCAAGTACGCGGACCGCACGTTCGTCGCCACGCTGGCGCTCGACGGGACGAAGCTCGCCGCGAGCCTGTCCCCCACCGGCACGATGCTGGTCTACGACACCGCCGACCTGAGCAACCCCGTCGAGGTCCAGACCCCGGGCGGCGATCAGTACATCACCGCGATCACGATCGACGGCCCGGACATCTACCTCGGCACCCGCCCCTCGGGCACCCTCTACCGGTACCGCGACGGCACGCTGACGCGCCTCGGTTCGCCGTACGACGGGGCGTACTTCAACCGGATCTTCGTCGACGGCGGCACCATACGCGCCGAACTGACCAGCCAGGTCGTCGACTTCGACGAAGCGAGCGGGAGCTTCACCGGCACCGATCTCGGTCAGGCCGGTCTGCCGCCCGCGCCCGAGCAGGCGATGGCGATCACCGCCACGCCGACGTCCGTCCTGGTCAGCGGCAAGGCCGGTGTCCAGGTGCACGACCTCGCCACCGGCGGCAGCAGCCGCACTTTCCTGCCCGGCGAGGCGAAGACCATGACCCCGGTCGGGAACAGCGTGTACCTGGGCGTCTACACACTGGCCCGGCTCTGGCAGATGCGGCCCGACGGCACCGGCCTGCACGAGCTCGGCCAGATCGGCAACGAGCAGACCCGCCCGACCGACGCCGCGTACGACGACCGCTCGCGGACGTGGCTGATCTCCACCGAGCCCGACTACGGCAAGTACGACGGCACGCTCGTCGAGCAGCATCTGGACAGCGGCGCACGCGAGGTGCACCGCGGCGTCGTACCGCACCAGTCGGTGCGCTCGGTGACGACCGCTGACGGGATCGCGTACCTCGGCGGCGCGACCCGCAACAGCCTCGGCACCGACCCGATCCTGCCCGAGGCCACCGTGGTCGCCTTCGACCCGCGCCGCAACCGGGTGCTGTGGGAGTCGGCTGCACTGCCCGACGCACAGACGTACAGCGATCTCGTGCTCTATCGCGGCCGTCTGTACGCGACCACCGACGACGGCCGCCTCGCCGTCATCGATCCGGCCACCGGCAAGCTCGTCGGCAGCGCCACGCTCGGCACCGGCCAGAGCCGGCTGACGATCGCCCGCTCCGGCCTGTACGGCACCGACAACAAGCGCGTCTTCAAGGTCACGCCGAGCCCGACGGGTGCTCCGACGGTGAGCACCGTGGTCGACGGCCTGGCCGCGCAGATCTACAGCTACCCACTCATCACCACCTCGTCGACGGGTGACGCCCTGTACACGATCAAGGGCCGTGACCTCGTCCGGATCGGCGGACTCCGATGATCATCTCCCGACGTACCGCGCTCGCCGGCGCGCTGGCGACCGGCGCGGTCACCGCTCTCCCCACCACCGCCCACGCGGAGGACAGTCCCATCGACGGATCCACGCTGCCCACTTCCGGTCCCGCGGTCGTCACGGCCGCTGTCGTCGCGATGGCGGTGCACGACGGCCACGCCTACGTCATCAGCCGCGGCATCGTGCCGCCGCGGCTGACCGAGATCGACCTGACCACCCGGCGCGTCACCAGGACGGTCGAGCTGCCGACCGGCGAGGGCGGCTGGGGCATCACCGTTGCCGCAGGCAAGGTGTACGCCGGTCTGTACCCGACCGCCGACGTCTACTGTTTCGACCCGGCCGACGGGTCCGTCGTCCACGTCGGGGCCCTGGCCGGTCCGGGCGGCTTCGTGTGGGACATGACGACGGCGCCCGACGGGCAGGTGTTCGCGGTCAGCTACCCGAACGGTGCGGTCTGGCAGATCGATCCCGCGACGAACGTCCCCACCCGGCTCGGCGCCCCGGTGGCCGGCGCGCAGTACGGCCGGTACGTCGGGGCCGCGGGCAACTACGTGTACGCCGGGATCTACACGCCGGCACAGCTGGTCGGATACGACCGTGGCACCGGCGTCTTCCGGGATCTGACACCCGAGGCGTTCCGCGGCCAGACCTTCGGTCCGGTCACCGGCGCCGGCGACCGGCTCTACGTGGGCACCGGCAAGGCCCTGCTGACCATGGCGCTCGACGGCACCGACGTACGGAGCGTGCCGCTTCCCGCGGGCGAGTCGAGCGTCGACGCGATTACGGTCGCCGCTGACGGTACGGCGTACCTGACTACCCGGACCTCCGGGACCGTGTGGGCGTGCGGGCCGCAGGACACCAGCCTGACCGCGGTCGCGACGCCGGCGCCCGCGGACGAGCACCGCCGGCTCGTGATGCTCGATCCGGGCACGCTGCTCGGCTCGACCGGGTCCGGCGTGCTCTGGTGGCTCGACATCGGAACGGGTGAATTCGAGCTGCTCGACCTCGTCGACGCCGGGTTCACGCCCGCGCCCGACAAGCCGCAGTCGATCATCACCGGCGACCCGCACCTGTACGTCGGCGGGCACTGGGTGGTCACCGAGCACGCGATCGACACCGGCGCGACCCGCCGGATCCGGGTCGCCGGCGAGGCCAAGACGCTGACCTGGGTGCAGGGCGAGCTGTACTCCGCCCTGTACCCGAGCACCGAGGTGGTCCGGATCAACCCGCGCACCAAGGAGGTGCACAGCTTCGGGCCGATCGGGCACGAGCAGATCCGTCCCTGGCAGGCGGCGTACGACGCGACGTCGAAACTGCTCGCGATCGCGTCGGCGCCGGGCACGGGCAAGCTCACCGGGGCCCTCACGCTGCTGGACATCCGGACGGGCGAGCTGGACGTGCACTACGGCGTGCTCCCCGACCAGAGCGTGATGACGGTCGCGGTCGTCGACGGCATCGCCTACCTCGGCGGGGACGTGGTCGGCGGCGGTGGCATCACCCCGACCCGCACCTCGGCGGCGATCGCGGCCTTCGACCTGTGCCGCCGGGAGCTGCTGTGGACCGTCGAGCCGCTCGCCGGGGAGCGCTCCCTGCAGAGTGTCGCCGTCCACGACGGCGTCCTGTACGGCGTGCTGAAGCGGACCAGCGGGGGGTGGTTCACCTACGACCTGCGAACGCGCGCTGTCGTGCGCGGCGCGAACAAGCTCTCCGGCTACGGTCAGATCCACACCGACCGGACCGGCGTCTACTGTGAGACGAACTTCGGCGGGAACCTGTACCAGCTGGGTCCGGGGCTCAGTACGGCGAAGCTGCTCGTGAACAAGCTCGGCGACGGGTGGTACACCGTGCCGCAGCTGACCCCGGTGCGCGGCGCCCGGCACAGCGTCTGGGGCCTGTCCGACCGCGATCTCGTCCAACTGCCGTTGCCATAAGCAAAGGATTTGAGTGATGGAGAACAGTCAGCTCGCCCGCGACGGCGGGACGCCGGTGCGCACCGAGCCGCTGCCGTCGGTGATGAACGCCAGCGGCCGGCGCTTCGGCGACGACGAGGTCAAGGCGGTCGAGCGGGTGCTGCGCAGCGGCATGCTCTCGGCCACCTGGGGCACCGAGGTGCCCGCGCTCGAGCTCGAGTTCGCGTCCCTGCTCGGCGCCGGGCACGCGGTCGCGTGCAGCTCGGGGACGGCGGCCCTGCACCTCGCGGTGGCCGCGGTGAACCCGGAGCCGGGCGACGAGATCATCACCACGCCGATCAGCGACATGGGCACGGTGTTCCCGATCATGATGCAGAACGCCGTCCCGGTGTTCGCGGACGTAGACCCGATCACCGGGAACCTGACGCCGCAGACCGTGGCGGCCGCGATCACGCCGCGGACCAAGGCCGTGATCGTCGTCCACCTGTTCGGCAAGCCGGCCGCGGTCCGGGAGCTGCGCGAGCTCTGCGACCGGCACGGGATCCTGCTGATCGAGGACTGCGCGCAGGCGTACCTAGCCCCGGTCGGCGACAGCTACGTCGGCCGGATCGGGCACATCGGATGCTTCAGCCTGCAGCAGACCAAGCACATCAGCGCCGGTGACGGCGGGCTGGCGGTGACCGACGACGCGCAGCGGGCCCGCCGGATGCGGCTGTTCGCCGACAAGGGCTGGCCGCGAGACACCGACGAGCGGACCTACCTGTTCCTCGCGCTCAACTACCGGATGACCGAGCTGGTCGCCTCGGTCACCCGCGCCCAGCTCACCAAGTTGCGCGGCGTCGTGCAGGATCGCCGTGCGGCGGCCGCGCGCCTGTCCTCCGCGATCGAGGACCTGGCCGGGGTGACGGCACCGCGGGACGGTGGCGACCACGTGTACTGGCAGTACCCACTGATCATCTCCCCGGAGGCAGGCGACATGCGGGAATGGGCCGCCGCGCTGACCGCCGAGGGTGTGCCCGCGAACGGCGGCTACCTGACCAGCCCGCTGTACGGCGCGCCGGCCGTCCGCGAGCGGATCACGTACGGTCGTTCCGGGTTCCCGCTGCAGGACGTCTCGTACCCGGCCGGCCTGTGCCCGAACGCCGAGGAGCTGATCGAGCGCCGGCTGCTCGTCCTCGGCTGGAACGAGAACTACACCGCGTCCGACGTCGACGACATCGCGGCGGCGATCCGCAAGGTCCACCACGCCCTGTCCCGGAAGGAATCATGACCGACACTCCCCTGCTGCTCGACTGCGACGTCCTGGTCGGGCACGACGTCACGACGGGCCGCTGGGGGCGGCCCGAGAACGTCGCGAAGGTGTTCACCGACAGCGGGATCTCCGGCGGCGCCGTGGCCGCGCTGCGCGCGGTGCACTTCGACGTACCGTCCGGGAACGACGAGGCCCGGCAGGTTGCCGACGGCAACGGGTGGACGACGTGCCCGGTGCTCGACCTGCGGGACCCGCTCGGCGCGGAGAAGGAGCTCGAGCGGCAGCTGGCGAGCGACGCGCCGCCGCGGGCGATCCGGCTGGCGCCGACCGCCCAGAGCGTCGAACCGACGTACCCGGCCTTCGGTCACGTCGTGCAGCTGCTGGTGAACGCCGGGCTGACGATCTTCGTCGAGGGCGACGTTCGCAAGATCGGGCCGGCGCTGCGCGGGCTCGGCGCCCGCGTGGTGTTCCTCGACACGCACTTCTACTACCTCGGTGACTTCGTGCTGCTGGCCCGCACCGAGCCCGGGTTCCACACCTCGACCCGGATGCTGACCGGGCCGGACTCGCTGGAGATCGTGGCCGCGGAGGTCGGCGCCGAGCGGCTCGTGCTCGGCTGCCGGACGCCGTTCCACGAGACCCGCTCGGTGATCCGCCGGCTGCTCACGTCCAAGCTCAGCGCCGACGAGATCGCCCAGGCCGGAAGCCGCAGCCTCACGACCCTGCTGGAGCCCGCATGCTGATCGACGTGCACGCGCACTGGGGACCGTGGTTCTTCTCGATGGACGTGGCGAGCATCGACACCAACATCGACGGACTCGACCGGTTCGGCATCGACCTGCAACTGGTCTCCGCGATCGAGGCCATCGTGTACGACGCCCCGCTCGGCAACCGCTCGCTCGCCGCGCAACTGCCGGCCGATCCGCGGCTGCGCGGGATGGTCGTCGTCGACCCGCGCCGCCTGGACGAGGCCCGGACCGATCTCGACGAGCTGCTCGCCGGCGACGGGCGGAGCCGGTGGGTCGGCGCGAAGATCCACAGCGAGTACAGCCGGACGCCGATCAGCTCCCCCGCGATGCAGGCGGCGATCGAGCTGACCACCGAGTACGGGCTGCCGACGCTGGTGCACACCTGGGGCGACACCGTCGTCGATCTCGCCGACGTCGCCGCCCGGGTGCCCGGGGCACGGCTGCTGGCCGGTCACATGGGCGCGAACGGCTGGCCCCGGGTCCCCGAGGCCGCGGACCGCTCGGACCGGATCTGGTTCGAGCCCTGCTGGTCGGCGCCCGAGGCGAACCGGATCCGCTGGATCCTGGACCGGATCGGCCCCGGCCGGATGATGTTCGGCACCGACGCCACCCTGATCGACCCGTCCGTCGCGCTCGGCGCCCTGGAGGCGGCCGACCTGACGCCCGAAGAACACGCCGCGGTCACCCACGCCAACGCCATCGCGCTGTTCGGCCTCTGACACCGCCGGGTTGCCCCCGCTGCTCTCCGCTCTGTGCAACCTCGACAGGACGTATACGCCCACTCCCGCGACCGCACAGCGGGCGACCGGCCGCATGGCCGCTCAGTGGGCGTATACGTCCTGTTGACCTTGCACGCAGTCACAGCGTGACGAACACGACGATGTCGTGTTCGGGCCCGCGGACCTCAGGTTCCCGCCAGCCGACGTGGCGGTAGAAGGCGAGCGCGGTGTGATTCTGGTTCCAGGCGAGGAGCCAGGCTCGGGCGTGTTCGCGGGTGGCGGCTTGCAGGAGCCGGCGGGCGAGGCCGGTGCCGCGGGCGTGCTGGAGCACTCCTAGCTCGTCCACCTCGAAGGCGCCGATCAGCAGCTCTTCCACCTGCTCGGCGCCGAGCCGGTCCAGGACACTGCCGTACGACCGGTCGGTGCGGAACGGCGCCGGCGTCGTCCAGCCGGTCACGAACCCGGCGATCCGCCCGTCCGCCGACCGCTCGACCCACGCCTGGAACCCGTCCCGCTCCGCGTCGGACTCGAGCCGCGTGCTGAACGCGGCCGCGGTCGCCCCGGATCGCGGTGCGCGAACGGCGGCGCGGTGAACACCTCGACGTACGCCGTGGTGAGCTCGTCCGCGATCTCCAGGATGTCCCGCCCATACGTCTGCACCGCTCCAACCTACTGATGGAGCGGTGCGTCCTGCGGGGACCGCGTCAGTTGGTCGTCGCGGCCGCCGACTCGAGGTCCGCCGGCGCGCTCTCCGCGACCGCCGGCGGTGTGCCGGTGGGCATCGAGCCCGGCGCCGCCGCGATCGTCTCCAGCTCGTCGCGGAACTGCGGGAGCATCCAGCGCAGCGGCTGGTCGAGAACGCGGGCGATGGCGGCCTCGTCGACCTTCAGCAGCGCGCCGATCCGGGCGAGCGCGTCCGGCTCGTCGGTAGCGGCGTACAGCAGGTGGACGACCTCGTGCCGGTGTGCGAACACGGCGAGGGCCGCGGCGGCCAGGCCGGCGTCGATTTCGGGCGGACTGGTGATTTCCCCGTTGACTGTCACGACACCAACAACCCGTCGGAGCCCTGATCGGTTACGTCCGGGCCTTGACAGTTGACCAATGCTCAACAGCCGTCAGCTGGGCAGCCAGGACACTTTGCCGAGCAGATACGTGGCGCCGATGAGCGCGGCGGTGTCGATCAGGGCGTGCGCGACCACGAGCGGCATCACCCGGCCCCAGCGCCGGTACAGGTAGGTGAAGATCACGCCCATGATCACGTTCCCCGCGAACCCGCCGAGCCCCTGGTAGAGGTGGTACGAGCCGCGCACCAGCGCGCTGGTCGCGGTCGCCCGGCGTACCGACCAGCCGAGCTGGTCCAGGCGGTGGTTCAGGTAGCCGAGCACGATGACTTCCTCGAGGACGGCGTTCTGCGCGGAGACCGCGATCAGGATCGGGATCCGCCACCAGTAGTCCGGCAGCTGCGACGGGTCGACGGTCAGGTTCGCACCGGTCGCGTGTGCACCGATGTAGAACAACAGTCCCGCTCCGCCGACGGCAGCCGCGATCGTCGTTCCCCGGCCGAGGTCGCGCAGCCGGTCCCGCAGGTCGAACCCGATCGTCCGGAACGACTCCCGGCCCCGCGCCAGGAAATGCCCGACCAGCGCCACCGGCACCAAGGCGGTCACCACCGCGAACACCTGCCACGCGAGATCCAGCCACGGCCGCCCAGGAGCCCGCGATCCGACGATCACCGCCGTCTGCCCACTGATCGGCTTCGCCGACGTCAGCACACCGGCGAACGAGATGATCGCCGCCACCCCGGAGGCGCCGAGGGACAGCGCCAGCACGAGCCAGACCTCTTTTGTCAGCACCGACCGGGTGATGGCGGCCGGCTCGACAGATGCTGCAGGTGCCGGAGTCGCGGCGGAGGGCCCGGACGCCGCCGAAGCCGCGGCTGGTGGACTGGCGAGCTCCGCCGGAGGGTCCTGGTCGTCGGCGGCACTCGTCATGGTTCAACTATCGCGCGTAGGTCCGGCCAGCAGGGTGAGCAGGTGGTCGAAGAGGTCGCCAGGGTCGGTCGACAGCTCGTACTGGGTCTGGATCTGGAGCCCGTCCGACAGCGCGATCAGCAGCGTTGCGATCGCGTCGGGATCGGCGGAGGGGTTGAACGTGCCGGCGGACTGGCGGGCCCGGACCGCGTCGGCGAGGGCCTCGCGAATGCCGGCGTACCGCTCGACGAAGTACTCGTGCGAGCTGTGGTCGGGGTCGCCGGCCTCGGCGGAGAACGTCGAGTAAAGCTGCACAAGGCCCGGCACCGACCGGTTGTGCCGGACGATCGCGGTCAGGTTGTCGATCGGATCGGCGGTGCCGAAGCGGGTCATGTCCGCCTCGTCCCGCGCCCGGAGCACCGCCTCGAAGAGCTGTTCCTTCGAGCCGAAGTAGTGCAGCATCCCGGCCTCGCTGAGCCCGGCCGCGGCGGCCAGCTCGCGCGTCGACGTCTTCCGGTAGCCGTGCCGCGCGATCACCTCCAGCGCCGCCCGCAGGATCTCGGCGCGCTTGGCCACACCCTTCGCATACGGACCCCGGGAATTCGCCATGGCCAAAACCTAGCATCACTTGGTTTTCGCACGTAGCATCGGCGCCATGAACGTCGACGACCTGCTCGGCCGCCTCTCCCTGGAGGAGAAGGTCCGGATCCTGACCGGCCAGGACTTCTGGTCCACGCACGCGCTGCCCGCGATCGGGCTGCGCTCGATGGTGCTGTCCGACGGTCCGAGCGGCGTCCGCGGCGCGGTCTGGGACGAGCGCGACCCGTCGCTGAACCTCCCGTCCGCCACCGCGCTCTCGTCCTCCTGGGACCTCGGCATCGCGCATCGGTACGGCGTGGTGTCGGCGCTCGAGGCCCGGCGGAAGAACGTCGACGTCGTGCTCGGCCCGACGATCAACCTGCACCGCTCCCCGCTCGGCGGCCGGCATTTCGAGGCCTTCAGCGAGGACCCGGTGCTGACCGCGGACCTTGCCGCGGCGTATGTCGCCGGCGTGCAGGAGCTCGGTGTCGGCGCCACCCCGAAGCACTACGTGGCCAACGACTTCGAGACCGACCGCTTCACCGCGAACGTCGTGGTCGACGAGCGCACGCTGCGCGAGGTGTACCTGCTGGCCTTCGAGAAGGCGGTCACGCAGTCGAAGGCGTGGCTGGTGATGAGCGCCTACAACTCGATCAACGGCGCCACCGCGTCGGAGAACGAACTGCTCGAGACCCCGCTCAACACCGACTGGGGATTCGACGGTGTCGTCGTCAGCGACTGGACGGCGGTCCGGAGCGTGGAGAGCGCCAAGCACTCGCAGGACCTCGCGATGCCGGGGCCGGTCGGCGCCTGGGGCGACGCGCTCGTCGACGCCGTGCGGTCCGGCGAGGTCAAGGAGGACGCGATCGACCGCAAGGTCCGCCGGATCCTCGCGCTCGCCGCCCGTGTCGGCGCCCTCGAAGGCACGGAGAAGCCGTCGGACCCGCCGCAGATCGACGGCGTGGCCTTCGCCCGTACGGCGGCCGCGGAAGGCACCGTCCTGCTCCGCAACGAGGGCGCGCTGCCCTGGAGCGACGTCCGCAAGCTCGCGGTCATCGGCCACAACGCCCGGGACGCCCGGACTCAGGGCGGCGGCAGCGCGACCGTGATCCCGGAGCAGGTCGTCTCGCCGCTCGACGGCCTCCGCGCTGCTCTCCCCGACGCCGAGATCACCTATTCGATCGGCGCGATCGTCCAGGAAGGCGTGGCCGAGCTGCCGCCGGCGACCATGACCAACCCGGAATCAGGTCAGCAGGGCGCCCGCGTGCGGTTCCTCGGCGCCGACGGTGCCGAGCTGTTCGCGGAGGACCGGTTCTCCAGCGCACTCGTCTACCTCGGCGGCGACGCACCGGTCGTCGAAACCGCGACGTTCGAGTTCCGCACCACCTGGACACCGGCGGAGTCCGGCGCCGTCCGGCTCGGCTTCGCGTCGGTCGGCCACGGCCGGATCTTTGCCGATGGCAAGCTTCTCCGCGAGGACACCGCGGTGCCGGTCGGCAACGACCTCGGCGCCGCGATCCTGTCGCCGCCGTCGATCTCCACGCCACTCGACGTGACCGCCGGAACGCCGGTCGACGTGCGCGTCGAGCTCGACCTGCACACGGCCGAGGGCGGGCTGGGCAACGCGCTCAGCATCACGGTCGGCGTCGAGCCGGCCGATGACGACCCGCAGGCCCTGATCGACGAAGCGGTCGCGGCAGCGCGTGATGCGGACGTCGCACTCGTTGTCGTCGGCACCAACTCGAAGGTCGAGTCCGAGGGGTACGACCGGACCTCGCTCGCCCTCCCCGGTCACCAGGACGACCTGGTCCGCGCGGTGGCGGCCGCGAACCCGCGCACGGTCGTGGTCGTGAACGCGGGCTCGCCCGTCCTGCTCCCCTGGCGCGACGACGTCGCCGCGGTGCTGGCGACGTACTTCGGTGGTCAGCAGTACGGCGACGCGCTCGCCGACGTGCTGCTCGGCCGCGTCGAGCCGGGAGGTCGCCTGCCGACCACCTGGCCGCGGACGCAGGAGGACGTCCCGGTCATCGACGTGACCCCGAAGGACGGTGTCGTCCGGTACGACGAGGGCGTCCACATCGGGTACCGGGCGTGGCTGAAGGCCGGGACCGAGCCGGCGTACGAGTTCGGGCACGGGCTCGGCTACACCACCTGGGAGCTCTCCGAGCTGCGGGCGAACGACCCGTCGTCCGTGGCGCTGACCGTGCGCAACACCGGCGACCGCGCCGGCAAGCACGTGGTCCAGGTGTACGTCGAACGTCCGGAAAGCACCGTCGACCGGCCGGTGCGCTGGCTGGCCGGGTTCGCCGTCGTCCGCCTCGACGCGGGTCAGGCCCGCGAGCTCACGGTGCATCTCCACGAGCACACCTTCGAGCACTGGGCTGTCACCGACCACGGGTCGGGCTGGACGACCGAGCCCGGTGCCTTCACGATCCGAGCCGGCTCGTCGGTTTCGGACCTCCCGCTCTCCACGGAGCTCGAGATCCGTTAGCTGCCCGGCTGCACGAGCTTCATCGGGGCTCGGGGCGGTTCGACGCCGGTCGCCGGACGACCCGGCGGCCGGTGTCGGACTGCCAGTACAGGACCGATCGGCCAGAGCGGCGGCGTTCCAGCAGCCCGGCGTCGGTCAGGACACGCAGGTGATCGGACACGGTGGCAAGCGACAGCCCCGTGGTCGCCACCAGCACGGTCGTGCTCACCGGTTCGGCCGCCTCGACGAGAATGCTGGCGCGGTTCCGGCCGAGGAGCTGGACCAGCGGTTCGTCGGGAGTCGCCGTGGTCGCGAAGATTCCGGTCACCGGGTACGTGAGCGCGAACCGGTCCGGCAGCCGCCAGCTCACGTTGACCTTCTGGGTATGCGCGGCGATGAACATCAGGTCGCGGCCGCGTACGTCGGTCACCGGGTAGTCCCAGCGGTTGACCTGGATCCGCCCGTCGCCCAGCCACCGCACGTCGGGGCCGAGTCCGCGCAGCACACCGGACCACCCCTGCTCGCTGAGCCGCGACGTCCGCGACACGACGTCGGCCTGCAGCACCCGCAACCGCCGCGGCCAGTCGGGCTCGACCGTCTCCTTCCACACCCAGCGCAGCAACTCCGCGGCCTCCGCGGCAAGCCCGGACGCCTCACTCAGCACGGCCGGCACCGGCGTCCGTACGACGCTGAGATCGGCGCGGATGCGGTCGTCGTCGAGCGATGTCAGGTACTCGAGCTCCTCCTCGATCGTGAGATCGGGCTCGAGCGGCGGAACGGTCAGGAAGTCCGCGACCCAGCTCCGCCCGAACGCACTGTCCACGAGCGCCGCCCACACCGGATCGGCGGCCACCGCAGCCTGGAACGCGGCGCTGTGCGTCTGTTTCCACAGCCGGAACCACGGCTCGACCGGCGCCCGCAGCAGCTTCAGCGCGGACACCGTCTCGGTGAGCTGCGACGTACCGAACCGCGCGTTCACCAGCGTGTCGGCATCGACCAGGAACTCGGACAATGTTTCGCCTCCACCCGAAACTGTAGGTGACCCGGGGCCGCCGGTCGATGCTGCCAGGCATGGGCACCTACCGGGCGATCTTCGCCAACCCCGAGTTCCGGAACCTGTGGATCAGTAGCGCGCTGGGCAACGCGTCCTCGACCATGACCAGCCTGACGCTCGCGATCCTGGTCGACGCCGCGACCGGCTCCGCGTTGCTCGCGGCGGCCGTCATGTTCGGGCCGTCGCTCGCCCAGGTTCTCGGTGTCTCAACGCTGATGTCCGCTGCGGACACCGCGCGGCCCCGCCAGGTGCTCACGCTGCTCGCCGTACTCTCGACCGTCGCGGTCGCCGTCCAGGCCGCGGCCGATCTGTCCGCCGGCCTCCGGCTCGTCCTGTCGCTCGCGGTCGCGTACGGGCTCTCGATCGGCGCCGGCGTTCGCTGGGGTCTGCTCGGCGAGGTGGTGTCGCCGGACGAGTTCGTGCTCGGCCGGTCGGCGATGAACCTGTCGGTCGGCGCGATGCAGATCGCCGGCTTCGGCATCGCGGGCGTCCTCCTGCAGGCGGTCGGCCCGTCGACGGTGCTCTGGATCGCGACCGGATGCGCGGCGCTCGCCGTACCGGTCATCCGCTTCGGTCTGCACGACCGCGCGCCGCGCCGGGTCGCGCGGACCGGTCTCGCCGAGACGTGGCGCGGCAACCGTACGCTGCTCGCCCAGCGCCGTACTCGCCCGCTGCTGCTCGCACTCACGCTCCCGAACGGCCTCATCGTCGGCTGCGAAGCCCTGTTCGTCCCGTACGCCGGTTCGCGCGCCGGTTGGCTGCTGGCCGCCGGAGCCGCCGGCATGATGACTGGCGACCTCGTCGTCGGCCGCTATCTCAGCTGGCAGCGGCGCCGCAGCGTGGCGCACTGGCTGCGCTTCCTGCTCGCCGTACCGTTCCTGGGCTTCGCGTTCGATCTCCCTCTCGCGGTGCTCTGCATCCTGGTCGCGGTCGGCAGCAGCGGGTACTCCGCATCGCTTGCACAGCAGGAGGTCCTCGTCGACCTCACGCCGTCTGAGATGCGCGGTCAGGTCCTCGGGCTGGAGTCCGCGCTCCGGATGACGACGTTCGGCGTGACGGCGATCCTGGCCGGCGCGCTCGCCGACCTGACGGCGGCCGCGCCGGTGATGACAGCCTTCGCGGTCGCGTCCCTGCTGGTTTCCGTCGTCCTGAGTAGACCGCTGGCCCGGATAGGCTCGCCGCATGGAAGTGGTCCGGCTCCGGAAGGTCTCCAAACGGTACGGGCGTCGGGAGATCCTCGCTGACGTCGACCTGGGCCTCGACGCCGGCGAACTGCTGGCCCTGGTCGGTGCGAACGGCTCGGGCAAGTCGACGGTACTGCGGCTGCTGGTCGGCCTGTCGCAACCGTCCGCCGGGACGGTGCAGCGCAACGCCCGCGTCGTCAGCTACGTGCCCGACGTGTTCACGTCCCACGACCGTCTGTCGGCGTCGGCGTACCTGCGGCACATGGGCCGGATCCGCGGACTCAGCACGAGAGCGGCGCGCGACCGGTCGCTCGAACTGCTCGACCGGCTCGCGCTCGCGGGCGGTGCGGACACCCCGATGCGAAAGCTGTCGAAAGGCAACGCGCAGAAGGTCGCGCTGGCGCAGGCGTTGCTCGATCCGCCGCAGTTGCTCGTCCTCGACGAGCCTTGGGCCGGACTCGACGCCACCGCCCACTCCACGCTGCGCGAGCTCCTCACCGAGGCCGCCGAGCAGGGCGCGGCGGTCGCGTTCACCGAGCACTCCGCCGACGTCGTCCGCTCGACCGCGACCCGGGTCTGCGAGCTCGACCGCGGCCGGTTGACCACCGTGCGCCGGCCGGCCGATCTCACCGAACTCCACCTGATCCCCGGCGCCCGCCTCGACTGGGATCACCACCCGGACGTGCTCGACGTACGGCGGACCGATGCCGGCGTCGTCCTGCTGCTGCCGACCGGCTGTCACGACGCCGCCCTGCTCACCGCGCTGAACCACGGCTGGTCGGTCGTCACCGTGCGGCAGGTGAAACCCGAGTGAGCGCGCTCTACCGCTACCTGCTGGCCAGCGTCCTGCTCTCCCAGCGGTACCTGCCGCCGACGCTGATCTTCCTCGCCGCGATGGCCGTCGGTACGACGTCCGACAACGGGCCTCTGCAGTCGTCGTACGCGTTCTGCGTGCTCGCGATGCTCGTCTGCACCACCTGGCTCGCCGTCAGCGTCGTGAACCACGAGGATCCGACGCAGCGCAAGATCACGGTCGTGACGGTCGGCAGCTCGTTGCGCGTCCTGACGGCCACGGTCGCCGTCGTCGTCACCTGGTGCGTGCCGCTGCTGGTGATCGGTCTCGTCTACCCGATCGTGACCGGCAAGCACAGCGTCACCGCCGCGGACCTCGCCGTCGGCGCCGCGGCACAACTCGGGGCGGCGATGACCGGGATCGCGATCGGCCTGCTCTGCTCGCGTCTCGTCGTCGCGCGGATCGGCGTCGCGATGCTGACCGCGGCAGCCGCGATCCTCGCCGTCCTGCTGGTCCGCTGGATCTCGCCGATCCGCCCGATCATGACCGTGCTGTCCGACGAGAAGCCCGCCGGCGCCAACGCCGTACCGCTGACGCTGCTCGCCGCCGTCTCGGCGATCCTGCTGACCGCCGCGGTGCTCGCGACGAAGGTGCTCGCCGACCGGAAGGAATGATCAGGACGCCGCGATCGACGTCAGCCCGTGCGGGGCGGCCGAGCCACGGATGATCAGCGTCGTGGCCAGCTCGACGTGATGCGACGCGACCGGCTCCCCCGCGGCCAGCTGCAGCGCGGTGCGGACCGCGACCGCGCCCATCTCGCGCAGCGGCTGCCGGACCGTGGTGAGCGGCGGCGAGGCGAGCCGGGAGACCTCGGTGTCGTCGAAGCCGACCACGCTGAGATCCTCCGGTACCCGCAGGCCGCGCGCCCGCGCCGCCTCCAGGATCCCGAGAGCGACCTCGTCGCTGCCCGCGAAGATCGCGGTCGGCCGGTCCGGCAGGTCGAGCAGCTTGGTACCGCCGGCCAGCCCGTCCTCGTACAGGAAGTCGCTCATCCAGAGGTACTCGGCCGGTACGCCGGCGCCGACTGACTCCATCGCGCTGCGGTAGCCGCTCAGCCGGGCCTGGTTGCAGCCGGACGTCGGCGGACCTCCCACGTAGCCGATCCGGCGGTGACCGAGGGACAACAGGTGCTGCGCCGCGGCCATCCCGCCGGCGAAGTTCGTCGAACCCACGCTGATCACGTCGGGCTCCGGGGTGTTCGCGGGGTCGATGACCACCAGCGGCAACCTCGCCCGGGCCAGCGCCGCCAGGTCCGCGGCAGACAGCTCGCTGGTGACACCGATCGCGGCCAGCCGGCTGCTGGCGGTCAGCTGCCGGATCCAGCCCGCCGCCCGGCCCGCGGTCGCGCCGCCGCTCGCGGTCGGCGGATGCTTCGGATGCGACGTCAGCACGACGTCGACGCCGGCTGCCTGACCGGCCTCGACGACGCCCTGGATCACCTCGACCGAGTAGGCGTTGACGACGCCCTGGTAGAACAGCTCGATCGTCTCCCGTTGCACCGTGTCCGGGCGGCGCCCGACGTACCCGTGCTTCTCGAGGACCTCCTGGACCCGTGCGCGAGTCGCCGACGACACGTCGCTGCGCCCGTTCAGCACCTTGGAGACCGTGGCGACCGAGACCCCGGCCGACCCGGCCACGGTGGCCAGGGTGACGCGCCCCTTCAACCGCGACATCTCATCACCCTCCTCCAGGGTCCTCGCTGATCGTCACCGGGGTGGTCAGCACCCGGTCGTGCCCGACTACCCTCACATCCCCGGTGATCCGCAGCATCGCACGACACGGCAGGTCGAGCGACGACGTGCCCACCATCACTTCGACGTCACCCGGCTCGACGATCCGCCGCAGGCCGGGATCCGTGTACGCCGTGCGGTCGGCGTGCACCCGGAACGTGACGTCGACCACCTGTCCCGGCGCGAGCGACACCCGGGCGAACCCGGTGAGCAGCTTCAACGGCCGGGCGACCCGGGCGACGACGTCGCGCAGGTACAACTGCACGACCTCGTCGCCGCCCCGGTCGCCCGTGTTCGTCACCCGTACCGTGGCGGTGAACTCGCCGTTGCTGCCGATCTCCGGCACGCTCAACCGGAGATCGGCGACCGTGAAGTCCGTGTACGACGCGCCGTACCCGAACGGATAGAGCGGCCTCGTCTCGAGCCCGCTGATGCCCGCGCTCTCCACACTCCCGAGCGCCGGCTGCAGGTACGTGCCGGGCTGCCCGCCGACGTGCCGCGGGATCTGCACCGGCAGCTTCCCGCTCGGCACGATCCGCCCGCTCAGCAC
The DNA here is from genome assembly GCF_053603655.1 of Kribbella sp. NPDC004138. Lineage (NCBI taxonomy): Bacteria > Bacillati > Actinomycetota > Actinomycetes > Propionibacteriales > Kribbellaceae > Kribbella > Kribbella sp. NPDC004138. Next base: position 36,884 of record NZ_JBSGFZ010000011.1, on the reverse strand, counting down.
ACCCGCGATCGCCGCGCCGCCTTCCTGCCCCGGGATGAACGCCTGCACCAGCGCCGCCGCGCGATCGGCGTACTCGCCGAGCGCATACGGCCGCCCCGACACCACCACGAGCACGACCGGCTTCCCGGTCTCCAGCAACGCGTCGAGCAGCTCACCCTGGACCCCGGGCAACCGAAGGTCCTCGGCGTCGCACCCTTCCCCGGACGTCCCGTGCCCGAACAGACCCGACAGATCACCGACGAACGCCACCGTCAGCTCACAGTCCCCGGCCAGCGCGACAGCTTCCGCGAACCCGGAACGATCCGCGCCGGTCACGTCACAGCCCTTGGCGTACGACACATTCGGCAGCTCGTTGCGCAAGGCATCCAACGGCGTGGTGATGGTGATCCCGAGGCCCCGCTCGGGGTACCGCGGCAGCACATGGTTCGGGAACGCGTAGCAGCCCATCAGCGTGCGTGCGTCGTCGGCGCACGGTCCGACGACCGCGACCTTGGTGGGGGCGGCGATCGGGAGGACCGAACCCGCTTCGAGCAGAACCACCGATTTCTCGGCCAGCTCGGCGGCGACGGCCCTGTTCGCGTCCGAGTCCAGGTCGACACCCCCGGCCTGGACCGAGCGCTCCGGGCTCCAGTCCTCGTCCAGCAGGCCGAGTTGTACCTTCTGCAGCAGCACGCGGCGCGCCGCGCGGTCGACCAGGTCCTCGGACACCTCACCGCCCTTCACCTTCTCCAGCAGGCCGGCGTACCCGATCGTGTCCGGGAGTTCGACATCTGTGCCGGCCGTCAGCGCCAGCGCGCCGGCGGCATCGTCGTCCACGGCCACTCGGTGCATCGACGCGAGGAACGGCACCGCCCAGTAGTCCGAGACGACCGTCCCCTCGAAACCCCAGTCGTCGCGCAGGACGTCGGTGAACAGCCACGGGTCCGCACTCGCGGGCAGGCCGTCGAGGTCGGAGTACGAGCTCATCACCGACCCGGCGCCGGCCGTCGCGATCGCGGTCTCGAACGTCGGCAGGATGATGTCCAGCAACTCCCGGCGTCCCATCGACACCGGCCCGTGGTTCCGCCCGGCCCGCGAGGCGGAGTACCCGGCGAAGTGCTTCAGTGTCGCGACCACACCACCGCTCTGCAGACCCCGCACGTACGCCGAGCCCAGCATCGCCACCAGGTAAGGATCCTCGCCCATCGTCTCCTCGACACGCCCCCACCGGTAGTCGCGCACGACGTCCAGCACCGGCGACAGTCCCTGGTGCACACCGACCGCGGCCATGTCCCGCCCGATCGCCGCCGCCATCCGCTCGACCAGCCCCGGGTCGAACGTGGCGCCCCAGGCGATCGAGGCCGGGTAGACCGTCGCGCCGTACGTCGTGAACCCGGTGAGGCACTCCTCGTGGACGATCGCGGGCACGCCGAGCCGTGAGCCCTTCAGTACCACCTCGTGCTGCCGGATCACCTCGGCGACGCCCTGCTCGACCGTCTGCGGGTAACTGCCCCAGACACGGGTCAGATGGCCGAGGCCCTCGCGACTGGCGTCCTCCAGCGACAGCGCGCCGCCGACCGAGAACACGTCCTCCATCGGCGCGACGTTGATCGTCTCGTCCGCGGGCAGCTCGGTGTCGGCCATGTCGTTGCCGGCCCAGCGACTGCCGAGTTGCGCGATCTTCTCCTCCAGGGTCATCGCCGCCAGCAGCAGGTCCGCCCGCTCCGCGGCCGGCCGCGCCGGGTCGCGCCAGGGCCGCTCAGTGTCGATGGACAAGAAAATCTCCCTTGATGAACGTTCGTTTCGGTGAGCAATTATCGAAAACTTTTCGATACTCTCCGTTCGATCCGGCGAGCGCGCTCCGGTCGCTGAATCGCCTGCGTAACAGGGGATTGCGTGACCTTACTGTGACCCCAAACTGGGGTTAGTTCAAGTCTTGACAGCACTATCTCCGAAATCTATGTTTCGAAAACAAGTCATATCGGCAGGTGCTTCCGCAACCTGTGGGGGCAGCACGGACGACGGAGATCACTGTGGATCCCAACACGACATCCCGGCGGACCTTCCTGGGTCTCGTCGGTGGCGGCGCACTCGCTGCCGGCCTCGCCGCGTGCGGCAGTTCCGGCCCGACGAGCACGCCGGGGTCGACCACCGGAGCCAGCGGCAACGCCGGCAGCGGGGCGACATACTGGTTCCTCACCGGCCAGCCGCAGCAGGGCATCCGGGAGGCGCAGGTCAAGCGGTTCAACGACGCCAACTCGGGCACCAAGATCAAGACCACCGAGTTCCAGAACGATGCGTTCAAGCAGAAGATCAAGACCGCCATCGGCGCCGGCCAGGGCCCGACGCTGATCTGGGGCTGGGGCGGCGGCGGCCTGAAGAGCTACGTCGAAGCCGGCCAGGTCGAGGACCTGACCGACTGGTTCAACAACGAGCAGGCCGACCTGAAGAACTCGATCTTCCCGTCCGCCTTCACCGCGGCGACCGTCAACGGCAAGCTCTACGCGATTCCGGGCGAAACGGTGACGCCGATCGTGCTGTTCTACGACAAGCGCTCTTTCGAGAAGATCGGCGCGCAGCCCCCGCAGTCCTGGGGCGACATCATGGACCTGGTGCCGAAGTTCAACGAGAAGGGCATCGCGCCGTTCTCGCTCGGCGGCCAGTCGCGCTGGACGAACATGATGTGGCTGGAGTTCCTGTTCGACCGGATCGGCGGCGCCGAGGTCTTCCAGAACATCTTCGACGGCAAGAAGGACGGCTGGTCCGACCCGTCCGCGATCAAGGCGCTCGAGGAGATGCAGAAGCTGATCAAGGCGAACGGCTTCGTCAAGGGCTTCTCCTCGATCACCGCCGACTCCAACGCCGACCAGGCGCTGCTCTACACCGGCAAGGCCGCGATGATGCTGCACGGCGCCTGGACCTACGGCAACATGAAATCGTCTGGTGGCGACTTCGTGACCGGCGGGCACCTGGGCTACATGAACTTCCCGCCGGTCGACGGCGGCAAGGGCGACCCGAGCGACACCGTCGGCAACCCGGGGCAGTACATGTCGATCTCCTCCAAGGCCAGCGCCGCCGACAAGGAGACCGCCAAGAAGTTCATCGCCAACAACACCCTCGACGACGCGACCGTGTCGGAATGGGTGAAGTCGGGCAACATCCCGGTCGTGAAGAGCGCGAAGGACAAGCTCTCCTCGATCACGGACAAGAACGACTCCGCGTGGCTGAACTTCGTCTACGACACCGCGGCGAACGCGAAGAACTTCGCGCAGTCCTGGGACCAGGCGCTCAGCCCGACCCAGGCCGAGACGCTGCTCGACAACATCGCGAAGCTGTTCCAGCTGTCGATCTCGCCGCAGCAGTTCGCCACCAACATGAACGCGGTGATCGGCCAGTGACGGCGACCGCTCCGCCCGTAGCGCCGGAAGCAGTGCGTAACAGGCCCACGTCCGGCGTCGGGCGGAGCGGTCCGGTGACGTGGATGGTGCTGCCGGCGCTGGCGCTGTTCATCGTGTTCGGCGTCGTCCCGCTGGTCGGCGTCCTGGTGCTGAGCTTCACGACCTGGGACGGTCTCGGCGCGATCACCCCCGCCGGGATCTCCAACTGGAAGTCCGTGCTCAACGACCCCCAGTTGCCGCACACCATCCTGGTCACCTTCGAGATCATGATCTTCTCGTGGCTCGTGCAGACACCGATCAGCTTGCTGCTCGGCGTCTTCCTCGCCGGCCGGCAGCGGTACCGCGCGTTCCTCGCGGTGCTGTACTTCATCCCGCTGCTGCTCAGCTCGGCCGCGATCGCGATCACCTACAAGGCCCTGCTCGACCCGAACTTCGGGCTCGGCCCCGGTCTGCACCTGGACTTCCTCACCCAGGACTGGCTCGGCAACAGCACCCTCGCGGTCGGTGTGGTGATCTTCATCGTGTCCTGGCAGTTCATCCCGTTCCACTCGCTGATCTACCAGGGCGGCGTCCGGCAGATCCCGACCACGATGTACGAGGCGGCGGCGATCGACGGCGCCGGCCGGATCCGGCAGTTCTTCAGCATCACCGTGCCGCAGCTGAAGTACACGATCATCACCTCGTCGACGCTGATGGTGGTCGGATCGCTGACCTTCTTCGACCTGATCTTCGTCCTCACCGCGGGCGGACCCGGCGACGCCACCCGGGTGCTCGCCCTCGACATGTACAAGCGGGGCTTCATGTCCAACCAGATGGGCCCGGCCAGCGTGATCGCGGCGATGATCGTGCTGCTCGGCCTGGCGCTCGCCCTGTTGCTACGCCGGCTCGGCGGCAGTACGACGGCCAGCCAGCAGGAAGGTGCGTGAGATGGCAGTGGCAACGAGCAGCACCAGTACGACCGCGCGGCCGGTGAGCCAACGCCCGAGCCCTGCGCACAAGCTGCTCCGGCTGAACTGGTTCGGCGGCCTCGCGGGCTGGATCTGGCTCGGGATCGTGCTGGTCCCGCTGTACTGGATCGTCGTCACCAGCTTCAAGGACCAGAGCGCGTACTTCAGCCAGAACCCGTTCGCGCTGCCGTCCGCGCCGACGACGAACAACTACAAGCTGGTCATCGAGTCCGACTTCCCGCGGTACTTCCTGAACAGCGTGATCGTCACCATCGGCACGATCCTGCCCGCGGTCGCGATCTCGTTCATGGCGTCGTACGCGATCATCCGCGGGGCCGGCAGCCGTTTCCTGGCCGGCGTCAACGGGCTGTTCCTGATGGGACTGGCGATCCCGCTGCAGGCGACCATCATCCCGGTCTACCTGTTGATCATCCGGATGCAGCTGTACGACAGCCTGCTCGCGCTGATCCTGCCGTCGGTCGCGTTCGCGATCCCGCTGTCGGTGCTGGTGCTGTCGAACTTCATCCGCGACGTCCCGAAGGAGCTCTTCGAGTCGATGCGGGTCGACGGCGCGACCGAGTGGGGCATGATGACCAAACTCGCGCTGCCGCTCACCCGGCCGGCGCTCGTCACGGTCAGCATCTACAACGGACTCGGCGTCTGGAACGGTTTCCTGCTCCCGCTGATCCTGACCCAGAGCCCCGACAAGCGCACTCTGCCCCTTGCCCTGTGGACCTTCCAAGGCCAGTACAGCGTGAACGTCCCGGCCGTCCTCGCCTCCGTCGTCCTCACCACCCTGCCCATCGTCGTCCTCTACGCCGTCAGCCGCCGCCAACTCCTCAGCGGCCTCACCGCAGGCTTCAGCCGCTAGATTCTTCTGCTCCGGGGACGGGTCGCCCACGACGCGAACGCCAGCACGGCGAACGCGGCGGGGGCGATCATCCCGGCGTACTCGTGTGCGGCGGCGTTCGAGGCCGCCGCGCCGGTCATGTTGATCAGCACGCCGGCGTACGCCCATTCCTTCAGCCGCGGCAACCGCGGTACGGCGATCACCACCGCGGCAGCGAGTTTCGCCGTACCGAGGATCGTGGCCAAGTAGCTCGGATACCCGAGCTCGATCAGCATCGGGTAGAACGGCGCCAGCCGGAACAGGTCCATCGCACCGCCGACCGCACACTCCGCCACGACGATCGAGGTCACCGTCCAGTACGTCGCGGTCCTCATCGCGATCACCTTCTATCGAAACGGACCCGTACTCCTCGCTAACGGTACGATAGCGTTTCGATGGAGGTGGATCAATGGTCTCGCGGGGAGATGGCGCGCGGCAGCGGATGCTGACCGCCGCGCTCGAAGTACTGGACGAATCCGGGCTGGCGGGGTTCACCATGGAGGCCGTAGCGCGGCGGGCCGGGGCGAGCAAAGCCACGCTGTACCGGCGGTGGCCGACCACCGGCGCGTTGCTGGTGGACGCGATGGATGCGACCTACCGGCCGTTTCCGACGCCGGACACCGGGTCGGTGACCAAAGACGTCGCGGAGATCCTCACCGCGTTCGTGTTGCTGCTCGAACGGACGCCGTTCCCGCGGCTGCTGGCGGCGTTCATCGATGCCGCCGAACGCGATCCCGCTCTCTCGAAGCTCCACACCGATCTGACCAACCGCCGCCGCGAGCCGCTGCTCACGGTCCTGCAGCGCGGCCGGGACCGCGGCGAACTTCCTGCCGACACCGATCCCGAACTCACCACGGATCTGCTCACCAGTCCGTTCTTCTACCGTCACTTCGTCGCCCACCGCCCCATCCCTCGCCGGATGGTCACCGATGTCATCACCCGCGTGCTGAATCCGGACCGTGTTCCTGGCCTCACGGACTGCTAGCCTCGACGCTCGGTCTGGCCAGTGGGGTGATGAGTACGTTGGTGGATGAGAAGCCCGAAACGAACAGCTGGTTCGACAGGCACCAGAGGAGTGCGTGGATCGCTGCCGCGGCGTCGATCGCCACCGCTCTGATCGCCACGTTGGTGCCGATTTTCGCCAACTCCGGTGACGACAAGGACACGGCAGGCGGCCCGGCCGCCGTACCCACGTCCTCGGCTTCCACGTCGCCGACGGCGTCGGCACCGACGAGGACGCCGACCACGACGCCCGGCGAGAACGAGTCGCCGAGCTCCAGCGGCTCGCCCGCCGGGAGCGAGCGGTGGAAGGGGGCGCTGCTGGTCGACGCCGAGCCGAAGGATCTGGACGCGTTGCCGGACCCGGATGGCGCCGACGACCAGGGCGACGTGTTCATGGTGCTCAACTACGAGTTCGGCGGTCAGAACGGCACGCGGATCGCGCAGTGGGCAGGAGCTTCCGGCGCCCTGCCCGGGTACCAGGAATGCTCGGATGCGATCGACGCGCTCGGGAGCCGCGACAACGTGAAGCTCTCGAAGAAGACCGTGCTGTGTGTGCGGACCAGCGCCGGGAACGTCGTCAGGCTCAAGGTCTCCAAACTCGGCGAGACCGACATCGACACCCACACCACCTTCGACGCGGTCATCTGGAACGCGAGCTGAGCCGGTCTGTCTGTCCGATGAGCTGGCGGGTTCCGTCGGTGAGGATGGCGAGGCCGGTGCGGTTGGGGCGGGCGTGGAGCCAGGCGGGGCCGTCGGGGCCGAGGGCGAAGGCGGTGGTGGCGTCGATGTCGGCGTGGGTGAGCGAGCGGTGGATGACGGTGACCGACGCGAGCGCAGTCGGTGTCTCGCCGTTGCGGGCGTCGGTGATGTGCGGGCCGCGGCGGTGCAGGCCGGACGTGGCGACGGCGCCGTTGCGGATCGGCAAGATCGCCGCGATCTTCTCGGGGTCGAACGGGTCCTCGATACCGATCCGCCAGGCCTCGGACTCCGGTCCGGCGACGCGGCAGATCAGGTCACCGCCCGCGGAAAGGCAGTAGTCCGTGCCGGCCAGCCGCTGGAAGGGCGCCGCGGCCCGCTCGACGGCCCAGCCCTTCACGACGCCGCTCGGGTCGAGTAGACCAGCCCGGCGTACGTCGAAGGCGCCGCCGGACTCGAGCCGTGCCCGCTCGCCGAGCCGGAGGACCTCGGCGACCTCGGGCGGGCAGTCGACGACGGTCAGCTCGCCGCAATTCAGGCGGGAGATGTGCGAGTCGGCGCGGTACGTGCTGAAGATCCGGTCGGCGGTGTGCAGGATCTCCAAGGCGTCGGCCCAGGCCTGGGCGGCGAGTTCGTCGTCGGTGTGCCGGCCGCGCAGCGCGAGGCTGATCGGCATGCCCATCACGTGCTCGACGTAGCGCTTCACTTCGTCTGGTCCAGGGCGCTCTGCAGGGACCGGATGTAGCCGTCGCTGGTGACGGTCGCGCCGCTGACCATGTCGATCTGCGCGTTCTGGGCCTTGACGGTCTCGTCGATCAGGATCGGCAGTGCGTAGTCGTTGATCTCGACGTCGCGGTGGTTCCCGTTCGGGTACTGCAGGACGTTGACCGCGGTGATCTTGCCGCTCTGCACGGTGAGCTGCACCTGTACCGGACCCCACTGCGTCTGCGCGACGTCCCCGGTGACCGTCGACGATCCCGAAGAGGCCGACGGCGTCGCCGACGGTGAGGCGGACGGTGAGGTGGACGGCGTGGTGGACGGCGTGGTGGACGGCGTTGTTGTCGGCGTGCTCGGAGTGCTGTTGCTGTCGGCGCCCTCGCCCCCGGCGATCGGCGTGACCGCGGCCTCCGGGCCGGACGTCGAGGTGTGGTAGCCGAACATCAGGACGACCGCCGAGACGGTGCCGAGGAGCCACAGGACGATTCGTTTCACAGCGGTCACCACTTGAAGGTCTCGAGATGGAGCCGCTCGGCCGGCAGGCCGGCGGCGGTGAGGCTGGAGCTGACCAACGCGGTCCACGCCTCGGGTCCGCACAGGTACACGTCGCGCTCGGCGATGTCCGGAATCCACTGCAGAAGTGCCTGTACGTCGTCGTACTCCCGCACGCCGGCACCGAACCACGAGTCCGGCCGCCGCCGCGATCCCGGCAGCGTCAGCAACGACAGGCCCCGGTCCCGCCACAACGCCTGGAACTCGTCGTGGAAGAGCTGCTGATCCGTGTACCGCTGCACCAGCACCGCATCGCCCGGCGCGTAGTCGAGTCCCTCGGCGAGCGCCCGCAGCGGCGTGACGCCGACACCCGCGCCGATCAGCGCGACCTTGCGCCGGGTCCGGGCCCGCGGGCTCATCCGCCCGTACGGTCCTTCGATCAGCACCCGCGTTCCCGGCAGCAGTGAACCGACGGCCGCGCTACCGTCCCCCGCGTCCTGCACCGTGATGCGCAGACCTCGACCGTCGGGCGCGGCGGACAGCGAGTACGGGTTCGCCCGCGTCCAGCCGGGCCGCCCGAGGAACCGCCACGAGAAGAACTGCCCGGCCTCGGCCGGCAAACGGTCCAGCCGGCGCCCGGCGACGTACACCGACACGATCCCCGCGCCCTCCGGTACGACGGCGGTCACCCGGAGCCGATGCCGCACGTTGCGGCGGATCGGTACGCCGACCCGGAAGACGAGCACGGCCGCGGCGGCGACCGCCCAGGCCGTCCACCAGAACACGGTCCGCCCGGTCGACGACAGGAACTCCTGGCCGGTCCACAACTGGTGCGGGAGCGCGATCCCGACTCCGAGGTACGCGTAGAGGTGCAGGAGATGCCACGACTCGTACCGGATCCGGCGACGGGCCGCCCTGATGCTCGTCAGCACACTCAGGCACAAACAGACCGTGCCGCCGACCGCGAGCAGCATGCCCGGGTAGTCGATCGTCAGGTCCCACAGCGTCGAAGGAGTCCGGTGCAACTCCCCCACCGCGTAGCCCCAGGTGATCGTCACGACATGCGCCAGCATCAGGTTGAAGGACGTGAAGCCGGTGATGCGGTGGATCCGCGCGAGGCGGTCCTGCCCGAAGGCCGATTCCAGCATCGGTACGCGGGCCATCAGCACGACCTGCGCGAGCAGCAGCACCGAGGCGACCAGACCGGTGATCCGGCTGATCGAGGTCAGGCCGGTCGCCCACCCGCGGAGCTCCTGCACGCCGCCGCCGGCGACCCACCAGTACATGACGAGCAGCAGGCTCAGCCACAGGGCTGCCAGCGCGCCGAGCCGTACGGCGCTGTCGTTACGAGACCGCATGCCCGTCAGTCTCACGGCGCCTGCTGAGCGGGTCCTTCGGGTTGTCTGTGAGCCGGCTGTGAAGCGCTCGTTTGGCCGCTGCTGGTTGCCGGACGCCCCAGAAATAGATACCGTTGAGATTTGTGCCGGAAAACAAAAAAGAAGCCCTCTCCGGGCTTCTGAGTTCAGAATATCAGAGCTTTTCGGGCAACGCAAGAAACGATCGGGGGCAGGGGTGCTGGAGCAGGAGATCGCTGCAGAGCAAGGCGAAGTGACCGTCATGTACGAGCGGCTCGACGTGCTGCGCGAAAAGGCCCGTGGCGAACTCGGCCGCGTTCAGGTCGAGGAAACCACCGGGACGGATCAGGCCTGGTCGGAGCGCGAATCGTTCACGGAGCTGTTCTCCGGGCGATTCTCGCAATTGTCGTCGGTCGAACGCGGATTGTGTTTCGGGCGGATCGACGAGACCGCCGGCGAGCGGTTCCACATCGGGCGGATCGGCCTGTTCGACGACGACTACAACCCGCTGCTGATCGACTGGCGGACACCGGTCGCGCAGGTGTTCTACCGGGCCACCGCCGCCGAGCCGCTCGGCGTCAAACGCCGGCGGCACATCCGCCTGCACGGCCGGACCGTGGCCGGGATCGACGACGACCTCCTGGACGCCGAAGCACTGGGAGACGGGGAACGCAGCACGCTGATCGGCGAGGCGGCGCTGCTGTCGTCGCTCGGCGCGAGCCGCACCGGGCGGATGAACGAGATCGTCGCGACGATCCAGTCCGAGCAGGACGAGATCATCCGCTCCGGACTGCCCGGGGTGCTGGTGGTGCAGGGCGGTCCGGGGACCGGCAAGACCGTGGTCGCGCTGCACCGGGCGGCGTACCTGCTCTACACGCATCGCGAGCAGCTCGGGCGGAGCGGCGTCCTGGTCGTCGGGCCGAACAGCACGTTCCTGCGCTACATCGACCAGGTGCTGCCGTCGCTCGGCGAGAACGACGTCGTGCTCGCGACGATCAGCGAGATGTTCCCGGGCGTCGTCGCCTCCGCGCCGGAGCCGGCCGACGCGGCGCGGATCAAAGGCAACCCGGCCATGGTGGAGGTGATCGCCCAGGCGATCGCCGGCTTCCGGGTGGTTCCTGCCGAGCCGATCCGGCTGAAGGTCGACCAGGACGAGCTGGTGCTCCGGCCCGCCGCGATCCGCACGGCGCAGCAGGCAGCGCTCGCGGCGCAACCGCTGCACAACCGGGCCCGGCCGCTCTTCGTCCGGCGCATCCTCAAGACCCTGACCAACCAGGTCCTCGACCGCATCGGCCGGCAGTACGTCGGGGAGGCGGACATCGAGGACATCCAGCGGGAACTGTTCGAGGACGAGCGTGTGCTGCAGCTGCTCGACCGCTTGTGGCCCGAGCTCACGCCACAGCTCCTCGTCTCCGTCCTCTTCTCGTCCGACGATCGACTGGCCGCCGCGGCGCCGCATCTCACCGGGGCGGAGCGTGCCGCCGTACTGCGACCACTCACCGCGGGCTGGGCTCCGTCGGACGCCGCTCTGCTCGACGAGGCGGCCGAGTTGCTCGGCGAGACCGCGGAGGTCGTGGTCGGACGCAAACGCCGGGCGGCCGGGGAATCCGCCGCGGCGGAGGCGAGCCGGGAGTACGCGCACGGCATCGTCGACATCGAGCTGACCGCCGAGCGGATCACGATCGAGCCCTGGGAGATCGAGCAGTTCAAGGACCTGGTCGCCCAGCGCACGCGCGTCTTCGACAATCCGGCGGGCCCTACCGACAGCGTCGTGTACGACCGCAGCTGGGTGTTCGGGCACGTGATCGTCGACGAAGCCCAGGAGCTGTCCGCGATGGACTGGCGGATGCTGATGCGCCGCTGCCCGCGGCGGTCGATGACGATCGTCGGCGACATCGCGCAGACCGGATCCGCGGCCGGCGTCCGGTCCTGGGCGGAGCTCCTCGACCACTACGCCCCGCGCCGCTGGCGCACCGCCGAGCTCACCGTCAACTACCGCACCCCGTCCGAGATCATGACCGTCGCCGCCGACGTCCTCGGCGCGATCGACCCGGCCCTGACCCCGCCGACCTCGGTCCGCGAGACCGGCACCGAGCCCATCCTCGACCCGGTCCCGGCCACGTGCCTCACCGATTCGGTCCGCACCGCGATCAAGTTCGAACGGAGCGAGATCGGCGACGGCCGACTGGCGGTGATCGTCTCGGCGGGCCGGTACGACGAGTTCGCCGCCGCCCTCCCGGAAGTTGCCCACGGCCATGACCCGTCGGTCCTCGACGGCACGGTCGCGCTGCTCGACGTAGCGCAGTCCAAGGGGCTGGAGTTCGACGCGGTGCTGATCGCCGACCCAGCCGGCATCGTCGCCGAGTCCGACCGCGGCCTGTCCGATCTCTACGTCGCGATCACGCGTGCGACCAAGCGGCTGGTCGTCCTCGGCGACCTCCCGGAGGTGCTCACTCGGGGACGACGTACTCCGCGTCGGTGACGTGGTCGCCCCACTCGGTCTCGGGCCGGTCGCTGTCGACGCCTTCCCAGATCGCGGTGTGAACCATGAAGTTGTCCGGGCAGCCACCGTGCCAGTGCCACTCCCCCGGCGGCGTGTAGATGACGTCGCCGGGGCGGATCACGGTGACCGGACCGCCGCGGGACTGGATCAGGCCGACGCCGTCGGTGACGTGCAAGGTCTGGCCGTTGGCGTGCCGGTGCCAGGCGGTCCGGGCGCCCGGAGCGAACCGGACGGTGTTCACCCGGACGCGCGACGGGGCCTCGCCGCGGATGATCACGTCGAACCAGACGTCACCGGTGAACCACTCCGCGGGCCCCTTGACGGTCGGCGGTTTGGGAAGGATCTGCACAGCTATTCCTTGTCGTGAGCAACGGTTTCCTGGGTGGCCGCCCAGCTGGCCAGCAGCTGCAGCGCGTCCGCGGTCGGCGAGCCGGCCGGCGCGGTGTAGACGACCATGGCGAGCCCTGGGTCGGACGGGAAGTCCATCGCCTCGAAGTCGATCTCGAGGTCGCCGACCACCGGGTGGTGCAGCTTCTTGCGCCCGGAGCGGTGGAAGCGGACGTTGTGGTCCGCCCAGCGGGTCCGGAACGTCTCGCTGCGGGTCGACAGCTCACCGATCAGATCGCTGAGCGCCTTGTCGTGCGGGTTCTTGCCGGCCTGCAGTCGCAGGACCGCGGCGATGTCGTCGGCGGCCCGGTCCCAGTCCACGAAGAACTCCTGCGAGGCCGGGTCGAGGAACGTGAAGCGGGCGGTGTTCGGCGGCCGGTGCGGATCGGCGAACATCGACGTGTACAGGGCACGCGACATCCGGTTCGCCGCCAGGATGTCCAGGTGGCCGTTGCGGATCCACGCCGGGGAGTCGGTGATCGCGTCGAGGACCTGCTGCAGGGCCGGGCGGACACCCGGGCTCGGAGCGCGCCGGCGGACAGGAGTCGCGTCCGACTCGTGGGCGAGCGTGAACAGGTGATCGCGCTCGGCCTCGTCCAGCTGAAGTGCCCGGGCGAGCGCCTCCAGCACGCTCTCGGAGGCGCCGGCCAGGTTCCCCCGCTCCATCCGGACGTAGTAGTCCACCGAGACACCGGCGAGCAGGGCGACCTCCTCGCGCCGCAGTCCTTTCACGCGGCGGTTGCCGCCGTACGCCGGCAGGCCTGCCTGCGCGGGGCTGAGGCGGGCGCGGCGGGAGCTGAGGAACTCCTTGATCTCCGCTCGGTGGTCCATGTCGTCCAGCCTACGGACCGCGCGGGACCCGAGGGAGGCACTGGTGTTACCTGGAACGACAGGCACTGCCACGTCGCCGTACGACGTCCTTCACTGGAGCCATGCGAGCTACTTATCTGTACGGCGCCGGAGATGTGCGTGTCATCGACGTACCGGATCCGGTGATCCAGCAACCAACAGACGCGCTGGTACGCGTCGTCAGGTCCTGTATCTGTGGCAGCGACCTGCACCCGTTCCACAACCTGCCCGCGACACCGGCCGGCAAGACCATGGGCCACGAGTTCGTGGGCGTGATCGAGGACGTCGGGCGGGACGTGACCACGCTGCGGAAGGGCGACTTCGTGATCGCACCGTTCGCGTGGTCGGACGGGACCTGCGACTTCTGCCGGGAGGGACTGCAGACCTCCTGCCGCCACGGCGGCTTCTGGAACGCGAACGGCGTCGACGGCGGACAGGCCGAAGCGGTCCGGGTACCGCTGGCGGACGGCACGCTGGTCAAGGTGCCCGGTGGTGAGGACCCCGCGCTGCTGCCGTCGCTGCTGACACTGTCCGATGTCTATGGCACCGGGTACCACGCGGCGCTCAAGGGCGGCGTCTCGGCGAGGACCACGGTCACCGTGATCGGCGACGGCGCGGTCGGGCTGCTCGCCGTCCTCGCGGCGAAGCAGTTCGGGGCGGAGCGGATCGTGCTGATGGGCAGGCACAAGGACCGCACGGATCTCGGGGTCGAGTTCGGCGCGACCGATGTGGTCGCCGAGCGCGGCGCGGAAGGGATCGCGAAGGTCCGCGAACTGACCGGCGGCGACGGTACGCACGTGGTCCTCGAGGCGGTCGGCCAGTTGCCGGCGTATGAGCAGGCGCTGGGCGTGGTCCGCGCGGGCGGGGTGATCAGCCGCGTCGGCGTGCCGCAGTACGACGAGGCGCCGATCGGCTTCGGCACGCTCTTCCTGCCGAACCTCACGCTCACCGGCGGCCCGGCGCCGGCCCGCGCGTACATCGAGCGGCTGCTCCCCGGCGTCCTCGACGGCTCCGTTGCGCCCGGCAAGGTGTTCGACCGGACCGTCGGCTTCGACGACATCCCGGCCGGCTACCGCGCGATGGACGAGCGCACCGCGCTGAAGGTCCTCATCGAGCCCTGACAATCGGCGAACAGTGAAGATGTGGTCACTGCGGGTGAGATTGTCATTCAAGTGAGTAAATTCCGTGACACCTGAGCTGCCGGGAACCCCTTCCCTCACGTACTCTGCCCAACCATGCACAGAGGCGAGCGGCGGGCCAAGCGGCCCAATGTCGTGTGGTCCGTGTTCGTGTTCCTCGCGGTCAGTGCGCTCGCCGGTGCGCTGACCGCCGGACTGGCCCTTCCGTTCGCCGGTCTGGCCGGTGTGACCACGTCCGCGGCGCACGACAGCGTGCAGTACCTGCCCCAGGACCTGCAGACGGCACCGCTGGCGCAGAAGTCGATCATCCAGGACAGCGACGGCAAGGTCATCGCGACGCTGTACCAGCAGAACCGGACCCCGGTGACGCTGAAGCAGATCAGCCCGGTGATGCTGCAGGCGATCGTCGCGATCGAGGACGACCGCTTCTACGAGCACGGCGCACTCGACTTCAAGGGCACCCTGCGCGCGCTGCTGCGCAACCAGTCCTCCGGCGGTGTCCAGCAGGGCGGCTCGAGCATCACCCAGCAGTACGTGAAGCTGAGCCTGATCAACAAGGCCCAGACGCCGGAAGAGGTCAAGCAGGCCACCGCCGAGACCTACGAGCGGAAGGTCGCCGAGCTGCGCTACGCGATCGCGGTCGAGAAGGAGGTCAGCAAGAGCGAGATCCTGAACCGCTACCTGAACCTGGCCTTCTTCGGCGACCGGTCGTACGGCGTCGAGGCCGCGGCCATGCACTACTACGGCGTGCACGCCGCCAAGCTGACACTGCCGCAGGCCGCGATGCTGGCCGGCCTGGTGAAGAACCCCACTGGCTACGACCCGATCGACAACCCGAAGCGCGCCAAGGCCCGCCGCGACGTCGTCCTGCGCCGCATGCAGGAGCTGAACGTCATCAACGCCAAGCAGGCCGCGGCCGCGATCAAGACACCGGTGATCGACCCGGCCAAGGTCCGCGTGATCCCGAGCGGCTGCGCGAACTCGACGTACCCGTTCTTCTGCGAGTACGTCGTGTCCAAGCTGAAGGCGAACAACGCGTTCGGCAAGACCCCGGAGGAGCGGGAGAACTACATCGAGACCTCGGGCCTGGTGATCAAGACCTCGCTCGACCGGAAGATGCAGGCCGCCGCGGAGTCCGCGGTCCGGAGCCACTCGAAGCCGACCGACCAGGTCGTC
The DNA here is from genome assembly GCF_053603655.1 of Kribbella sp. NPDC004138. NCBI lineage: Bacteria > Bacillati > Actinomycetota > Actinomycetes > Propionibacteriales > Kribbellaceae > Kribbella > Kribbella sp. NPDC004138. The sequence continues at coordinate 21,355 of NZ_JBSGFZ010000011.1, read as the reverse complement.
GCCGCGATCACGCTGGTCGAGCCGGGCACCGGCCTGGTGAAGGCGATGGCGCAGAGCCGCCCGTACGGCGCGAAGAAGGGCCAGACGGCCTACAACTACAACGTCGAGAAGACCTATCCCGGCGGGTTCGGCGGCTTCCAGAACGGTTCGACGATGAAGGCCTTCACGATCGCCGCCGCGATCGCGAAGGGCGTGCCGACGACGTACCGGATCCGCTCGCCGCAGACGATCGACCTCAGCGGACAGAACTTCAGCACCTGCAACGGCGCGGTGGCGGATCCGTCGTACATCCCGAAGAACTCCACGAAGACCGTCCTCGACCCGTCGATGGTCGACGCGGCGCGTGCCTCGACCAACACCTACTTCCTGCAGCTCTCGCAGCAGATCGGCATCTGTCCGATCGCGACGATCGCCTCGAAGCTCGGCATGTACGACGCCCAGACACTGAAGCCGCTCGACCAGGTGGTCTCGTTCACCCTCGGCTCGGCGGGCCTGATCACGCCGCTGATGCTGTCCAACGCCTACGCCACGTTCGCGGCCCGCGGCATGTACTGCACTCCGCAGATCATCACGTCGGTCGCCTCACTGAAGACCGGCAAGGCGATCCCGACGCCCGGCCCGAACTGTCACCGGGTGCTGTCGCCGGGCGTCGCGGACGGCGTCAACTACGTCCTGCAGCAGGTGATGGACAAGGGCGGCACGGGCGCCAAGCTGAAGTTCGGCAAGAGCGACCTGGCCGGCAAGACCGGTACGATCGACGAGAACAAGGCGGTCTGGTTCGCCGGGTACACGTCGAAGCTCGCGGGGGCCTCCGTGGTCGCCGACGCCGATCCGCCCGCGGAGAACATGATCAACCAGGTCTTCAACGGCAAGACGCTCAAGGACGCCTCGGGTTCCGGGACCGCCGGCCCGATCTGGGAGGCCGCGATGCAGGCCGCGCTGCAGGGCATTCCGACGAGCAAGTTCGTGAAGCCGGACGACAAGATCATCCGCGGCAACGTGAAGGACCTGCCGTACCTGAAGGGCATGACGCCGGCGGACGCGGCCGCGAAGCTGCTGTCGATGGGCTTCAAGGTCCAGATGAGCCACGGGCCCCAGGTCGACTCGGACGCTCCGGCGGGCACGGTCGCGTGGACGACCCCGCGACAGGAGGACGGCGCCCCCGAAGGCTCCACGGTCCTGCTCTACATCTCCAACGGAAGCAAGGCCCAGCCCCCGACGCCCCCGGTCACCCCGCCGGTCCCGCCGGGCACCCCGCCGCCGACCATCAAACCCCCGCCGGGCTGGCCCACCTGCCCACCATGGGACCCGCGCTACCCCAAGTGCAATCGCCGCTGACTAGGCTGGGGTCCAACACCTAGTACTTGTGAAAGGACCCCCCGTGAGTGTGGATGAGCTGACTGCCCAGGTCGAGCGTGCGCGCCAGGACTACGAAGCGCTGGTGGCGAAGGGGCTCAAGCTGGATCTGACGCGGGGGAAGCCGTCGCCGAAGCAGCTCGACGCGGCCAACGGGGTGCTCGGCCTGAGCGGTGAGCCGGTGAGCGCGGACGGCACGGACCTGCGCAACTACGGCGGGCTGAACGGCCTGCCCGAGGTGCGGGCGATCTTCGCCGCGGACCTGCAGGTGCCGGTGGAGCAGCTGCTCGCGGCCGGCAACTCGAGCCTCGAGCTGATGCACGACGCGATCGTGTTCGCGCTGCTCGGCAAGGTGCCGGGCGCCGGGCAGCGGTGGGCCGACGTGGAGGGGCTGACGTTTCTCTGCCCGGTCCCGGGGTACGACCGGCACTTCGGCATCTGCGAGCGGTACGGCATCAAGATGGTCCCGGTGCCGATGACGCCCGAAGGCCCGGACATGGACGTGGTCGAGGGGCTGGTCGCCGAGGACGCCGCGATCAAGGGCATCTGGTGCGTGCCGAAGTACAGCAACCCGGACGGCACCGTGTACTCCGACGAGACGGTCCGGCGGCTGGCCGCGATGGAGACCGCGGCGCCGGACTTCCGGATCTTCTGGGACAACGCGTACGCCGTGCACCACCTGACCGACTCCCCCGCGGAGCTCGCCGACATCCTCGCGCTGAGCGCCGGGAACGGGCACCCGGACCGGCCGTTCGTGTTCGGCTCGAGCTCGAAGATCACCTTCGCCGGCGCCGGCGTCGCGTTCTTCGGGTCCTCGCCGGCCAACATCGAGTGGTGGCTGAGCCACACGGTCAAGCGCAGCATCGGGCCGGACAAGATCAACCAGTTGCGGCACGTGCAGTTCCTGCGTGACGCCGACGGCCTGCACGAGCACATGCGGACGCTGGCGGCCCTGATCCGGCCGAAGTTCGACGCGGTCGACAAGATCCTCACCGCCGAGCTCGGCGGCACCGGCCTGGCCTCCTGGACCGCTCCGGCCGGCGGCTACTTCGTCAGCCTGCAGGTCCCCGAGGGCTGCGCGCGCGAGGTGGTCGCGAAGGCGAAGGCCGCCGGGATCGCGATCACACCCGCCGGCGCCACGCACCCGTACGGCGACGACCCGACCGACCAGACGATCCGGATCGCCCCGACGTACCCGGAGCTGCCCGAGGTCGAGACGGCGATCGCGGGCCTGGCCACCTGCGTCCGGCTGGTGGCCAGCGAGAAGCTGCTCGCCGACCAGGACCGTCAGGCCTGAGGCAGGTCGAAGATCAGGCAGTTCGACGTCGCGTGGGCGAGGAGCTTGCCGCGTTCGTCGTACAGGTGCGCCTCGGCGACCGCCGTACGACGACCGCGGCTGATGATCCCGCCCTCGCAGCGGAGCAGGCCTGAATCGATCGTGACCGGCCTGACGAAGCGGGTCATCAGGTCGAGCGACGTGTAGCCGACGCCGGGCGGCAGCGTCGAGTGGACGGTGCACCCAGCGGCGGTGTCGAGCAGGGTGGCGATCACGCCGCCGTGCACCGTGCCGAGCGGGTTGTAGTGGAACTCGGCCACCGGCATCAGCACCGCGACCTTGCCTTCCTCGACCTCGATGCCGGACCCGCCGACCAGGTGCAGGATCGGCGGCGCCGGGAGCTCCCCGTCACGCATCGCCCGCAACATCTCCAGCCCCGACGACCGGCCGACCCGGGCCGCGGTCTCCGCCGGGTCCGACCACGAGAAGGTGCGGCTCCGGGTCGCCTGCTGCGCCGCTTCCTGGGTCGCTTCCTGGGTCTCCGTCATGGACCGAGCCTCACACCGGCGACCTGGGTCTGTCAACGAGACCTAGACCTCACTACCATGACGGCATGAGTGGTACGACGTACAACGCGCTCGACTGGTCGGTGGCGAACTGCCCGATCGGCCGCGCCATGGAGATCATCGGCGAACGCTGGACCGTGGTCGTGCTGCGCGAGGTGTTCAACGGCATCCGCCGGTTCGACGACCTCCGGGTCCGCACCGACATCCCGCGGCAGGTGCTGTCCAACCGGCTCGCCACCCTCGTCGAGCACGGCATCCTGCGGCGGACGCCGTACCGCGAACCGGGCGCGCGGCAGCGGTACGAGTACCGCCTCACCGAGCAGGGGCTCGACCTGTACCCGGTGCTGATCGCGATCCGCGACTGGGGCGACAAGTACCTGGCCGGCCCCGAGGGCTCGCCGCTCAGCATCGAACACCGCGACTGCGGCGCCCCGGTCCACACCGAGATCCGCTGCGCGTCGGGCCATCGCGTGCTGTCACCACGCGACGCCGTACCGCGACCGGGTCCGGGCGCGCGCCGACGGGCAAGCGCTTAATTTACAGGGATTTTCGGCCCTGCTGTCTCCCCGTGACCCGTCACTCGCTAGTCTTCTGCGGGTACTGGGGGAGGAAGAGTGAGGCAGTTCAACGCACCGCCTGGTTGGCCCGACCCGCCGACCGCACGCTGGAGACCACCGAAACGCTGGCAGCCGCCCGAGTCGTGGCCGCCCGCACCGGCAGGATGGGCCTTCTGGGTCGACGAGTCCGGCAAGCGGGTTCGCGGTCCGATCGGCAGGTACGGCGCACCGAGCAGGACCAAGGTCGCCACGATCGCGACCGTGCCGCTCGCGCTGATCACGCTGGTGCTGCTCAACCCGTTCGACGGCGGCGACGAGTCCGCGAGCACGGCGCCTGTGCGGACCTCGGAACCCACGTCGGCGCCGACGAGCACGCCGGTCACCGAGCCGTCGACCACCGGGCCGACAGCGACCACCGAGCCGTCGACTCTGCGCTCGACCGAGCCGAGCTCGGTACCGACGCCGACGACGACGCCGTCAGCGGAGCCGTCGGAAAGCCGGACGCCGAGTGTGACGCCGAAACCGGCCGAGCCGTCACCGACGAGCTCGCGGACGGAGCCGACGCCGACCACGGTCCCGGTCACCACCGGGGCGGCCGTGTACCAGAGCTGCGCGGAAGCTCGCGCGGCAGGCGCGGCACCGCTGCACCGCGGGGATCCCGGCTACTCGGCGGCGCTCGACCGCAACGGGGACGGCGTGGCCTGCGACCGCGGCAACTCCTGACGCAGGCCCTCGTTCCACAGCTCCTCCGTCTGGCTGATCCAGAAGGCGGCGAACAGCACGATCAGCGTGCCCTCGATCCACAACACGGCATGCTCCCAGCCGAAGACCTTCTTCCAGCCGACCATCAGCAGCGGTACGACGACCATCGCCGCCGCGATCACGGAGTACCGGTTGGCCGGTGAGTGCCGGACCGCGTGCGTGCGCTGCTTGCGCCGGAACTGCTCGGCGTTCAGCAGGACGACCGCGACGATGCACCCGAACATCACGATCGCGGCCGCGTAGTGCGCGTCGCCGATGAACCCGGGCCGGTCGACCAGGAACCAGGCCAGCCCGCCGCCGAAGATCAGCGCCGCGACCGCGAGACCGAGCACGTACATCGGCGTCCAGCCGGCGGGCTGCCGGATCCGGTCCCGGATGATGAAGACGGCGGCCAGCAGCAGGCACGGTACGCCGACCACGAAGACCGCGAGCATGTTGTTCGTGACGTTCGCGGCCGCGTCACCGAGCACGACCGGCACCGAGTGGCACCGGCCCTGCCCCGGCGTCGGCACCAGCGCGACGCCCGGGGCGAGGATGCCGGCCACGTTGAGCAGGATGTCCTCCGGCTCGGTGTTGCCCTTCAGCACCACCATGCAGACGCCGATGGTGATCAGCGAGCCGACGAAGATCGCCCGCACCGGCGTGTAGTAGTACGCGCTGATCGAGGTCTGCAGGCAGTGCGGATCAGTCGTGGACCACTCGATCACCAGCGACACGGCGAGCAGGGCGATCATGGCCACCATCGCCATCCGCAGGTACCGATAGGTCTTGATGGCGTAACCACCCGGCACGGTCATCCACGGCCCCCTCGCGACGAGCTCCCTGGTGCCGTCAGTATGCGCCCGTTCACGGACCGACGCCGACCGGACGGAGCGCCGCCTGTCAGCCGAGCCGGATGGACTTCTTGTTCATGAACTCCTCGATGCCGGCCGGGCCGAGCTCGCGGCCGAGGCCGGAGCGCTTGATGCCGCCGAACGGCAGGTCCGCCTGCGAGCCGCCGGCCCGGTTGAGGTACACCATGCCGGCGTCGATCCGGTCGGCGACGCGGCGGTTGCGGTCGGGGTCGGTACCCCACACCGAGGCGCCGAGGCCGAAGGGCGTGTCGTTGGCGAGCTCTACCGCGTGGTCCTCGTCCCTTGCTGCGAAGACGATCACGACCGGGCCGAAGATCTCTTCGTAGTACGCGTCCATCTCCGGCGTGACGTCGGTGAGCACGGTGGCCTCGAGGTAGGCACCGGGGGTGATCCGGTTCCCGCCGGCGCGCAGCGTGGCGCCTTGCTCGACCGCCTTCGCGACCTGTGCGGCGACCTCGTCCGCGGCGGCGGCCGAGGCGAGCGGCGGGAGCTTGGTCGCGGGATCGGCCGGGTCGCCGGGCAGGTAGTACTCCGTGACGCGCTTGGTCAGCCGGTCGACGTACTCGTCGTAGATATCGGCGAGCACGATCATCCGCTTCGGCGCGTTGCAGGACTGCCCGCAGTTCCGCATCCGCGCGGTCGCGGTGGCGTTGACGGTCTCGTCCAGGTCGTCGGTGTCGAGGACGATCAGCGGGTCGGAGCCGCCGAGCTCGAGCACGGTCTTCTTCAGGTTCTTCCCGGCCTCGGCGGCGACCGCGATGCCGGCCTGTTCGCTGCCGGTCAGCGAGACGCCGGCGATCCGCGGGTCGGCGAGGATCGCCGGGATCTGCCGGCTCGAGGCGAACGTGTTCACGTACACGTCGGCCGGGACGCCGGCCGCGTGCAGGATCTCCTCGATCGCTTGCGCCGACCGCGGGCAGATCGAGGCGTGTTTGAGCAGGATCGTGTTCCCGAGCACCAGGTTCGGCGCGACGAACCGGGCGACCTGGTAGCACGGGAAGTTCCACGGCATGATCCCGAGCAGCGCGCCGATCGGCCCCTTGGTGATGACCGCCTGCCCGCCCCTGATGTCGATCGGCACGTCGGCGAGCAACGCGGGTCCGTGCTCCGCGTAGTACCGGAAGATGTCGACGACGATCCCGACCTCGCCGAGCCCTTCGCTGACCCGCTTGCCCATTTCCAGCGTCATCGTCGCGGCCAGCTCATCGGCCCGCTCCGCGAACACCTCCGCCGCCCGCGCGACAATCCCCGCCCGCGCCTGCACACCGCGCCGCCGCCAGTCCGGGTACGCCGCATGCACCCGCCCGATCGCCGCCCGCACCTCCTCCTCCGTCGAGTTCGCCACTTCCTCCACCAGCACCCCGCGCGCCGGATCGACAACCGAGTACATGGGCAACCTCCATCCAGAAGCCGAAGACGCCACCATACTGTATGCAATCCTGCTTTGAGCACCCATCAACCGTTTCGGACGCCGCGAACTGGTTGGTGGGTGCTCAAAGTCGCGGTGCAGCGCGCCGGGTCGTGTTGTGTCAGTTGTGTCTTGCGGGCATGCTCGTGGCTGCCCGTTGTCCCGCCTCATTGATCGGATGCCCGCCCGTGTCTGAGCAACGGAAGTTTCGTCGTGTTGTGCAGCTGGTCGCCGTACTGGCTGCTGTTTCGGTGCCCTCGATGGCGCTGGCCGCGCCTGCGGCGCCGCCGGATCCGGTGAACGCCTGGCAGTATCCGCACTGGCCGCAGAAGCAGCCCTGGCAGGAGTCGGGGCCGGACTCGCGCGTCGCGAAGACGCTCTCGAGCGGTCTGCCGGGGCCGATCGACCCGCAGAACTGGGAGAACCCGGACCACATGACGTGGGACGACTACGTCAAACCACCGGGGACCAACTGGGCCGACCCAAAGGTCTTGGGATCCCAGCGCACCTTCAAGGGCGCGCTCGTGCTGCTCGACTACCCGAACCAGGACTTCGTGGTCACCCAGCCCAAGGGCTCGACCGTGTTCGGCAATCCCAGCGCCGCCGCCAACGGCGTACCGCGGGACCAGGTCGCGAGCTTCTACCACGACTTCCTCAACAAGCCCGAGCCGCTGAACCACGGCCACACGCTGCACGAGTACTGGATGGAGGACTCCGGCGGCCGGTACGGCGTGGACCTCACCGCGTTCGGCCCGTACCGGATGCCCGGCAAGTCGCACGAGTACGCGATGGAGTTCCAGGGCCCCACGGCCTGCCCCGCCGGCGACACCTGCGACCGCGACATCCGCACCGACGGCCGCGCCGCCTGGGTCGCCGACCAGGGGCCCGACGTACCGGCCGGCTACGACTTCGTGTTCTTCCTCAGCGCCGGCCAGGACGAGTCGTCCACCTGGCAGGAGTTCGGGATGATGAAGTTCCCGACCAAGGAGGACGTCACCGACGACTTCGGCCCGCCGGACCCGGCGCTGCCGAACTGGTCCGACACCCGGTACGTCGACTGGACGTCGTGGGCCGCGGGCGCGTCGATCTGGCCGAACGCCGGCGGCGGCTCGTCGACCCAGGCGGAGAGCTCCGGGATGGCCGTGTTCGCGCACGAGTTCAGCCACATCCTCGGCATCGGCGACAACTACAACAATCCGTACGGCGTCCCGCCCCGGCGCGCGTACACAGGCATCTGGGAGATGCTCAGCCGGGGCAGCTTCAACGGCCCCGGCGGACCGCACAGCCGCTGGATGATCCCGGCCACCGGCGGCGCGTCGATGGGCGCGCAACACATGCTGCGCAACAAGATCAAGCTGCAGATGGTCGACGAGCAGAACGTGCTGCGGCTGTCCCGCGAGGCGCTCGCGTCGTCGGGGGTGGTGGTCGCGAACGTGAAGGCCCGCAGCGTGAACCCGGGCGCGAAGGACCTGTCCGGGATCAACATCGAGCTCGGCGGCGCCGGCGATCTGGACGCACCGTGCAGCACCGCGACCGACCCGATGTGCGACGGCCGCGGCTATCAGAACTACACGGTCGAGGTGGTGGACCGGATGGGCACGGACTCGTTCACGCCCGACGCCGGCGTCCTGCTCGCGAAGACCAAGAACCAGGACCGCGCGCCGTTCGAGTGGGTCATCGACGCCAACCCGCAGAACATCAACATGACCGACTACGTCCTGCCGGACGGCACGAAGGTCCCGATCACGATCGGCGACTACCGGCAACTGTCCGACGCGCTGTTCCACGCCGGCACGAACTCCGGCAGCGAGTACGAGTACACCGACACCGCGAACCGTCTGCACTTCTACGTCACCAACGTGCACCGCGACCGCCAGGGCATCCTGTCCTACACCGTCGCGATCCGCTCCCTCGACGGGGCGGGCGCCCAGCAGCGCGGCGTACGGCTGCTGCCGGCCGTCGCGAAGCCGGACCGCAGCGGCGTCCAGACCTGCAGCTTCAGCCTCACCAACACCGGCAAGGCCGGTACGACGTCGGGCCCCGAGGACATCACGCAGTACGTGAAGGGCGACGTCTACCGCCTGTCCGCGAAGTCCGACGACTGGCCGATCTCCCTGCCGAACGCACTCGCCACCGCGAACGCGGGCCAGCAGGTGACCGTCCCCGTCCACACCACGGCCGGTGCCGGTCCGCTCGCCAAGATCGCCCTGACCGCCACCTCCGAAAGCGATCCGACGAAGTCAGCGACCGCCACCTGCATCGCCGTCAAGCGCTGACCGCAGCGCGCCGGGCGTCCACGCCAGACCGACGCCCGGCGCCGCGTGCAGGTAGTCGATCACGCGCGTGAGCGCCCAGCCGTGGGCCTCGATCAGGCCGGTCGCGATCCAGCGCAGGTACGGCGCGGTGGGCGCGACCGGTTCGAGGTCCGCGGCGCTGTCGTGGGTGACGGTGAACATCGGTACGCCGTCGCGCTCCCCCAGGCGGACCACGGTCTCGTACCGGCCGGGGCCCATGGTGTGGATCGCGTCGACGTCGGGCAGCAGCGCCGCCACGTCGCACGCGAACTCGCCGCCGGGCTCGCGACGCATTTCCTGCGCGACGACGTCACCGACCTGGCCGGGCGTCAGCAGGTACGCGCGCGCGGCGACCTGACCGGGCGCGGAAGCGTCGTAGAAGGCGGAGCCGCCGCCCCAGACCTTGGAGGCGCCGGCGAAGACCAGACCACCGGGAACCAGGACCCCTGCGGTGCGGGTGGGATCGGAGCGATCACGGCAACCGGGGTACACCCGGGCGCCACCGTGTGGCCGTCCGCCGGACAGGTAGCAGCGGAATCGTGCGAGGGCGAGGTTGGAGCCGTAGGCGACGTACCAGACGCGATCCACCGCACCTCCGTGAGCCGGCCACCAGCTGCCGCTCACAATAGTTTGAAACTCACTTCAACTGAACAGCACGGTTCACCTTCCGTCAGTTAAACGTTCAGACTAAGGTGCCGGGAGGCTCCACCCGCCCCGACAAGGAGACCCGTATGCCAGACATCAATCGCCGGAGATTCCTGCAGCTGGCCGGTGCGTCGGCCGCGTTCACCGCGATGGCGGACAGTATCGAGCAGGCCGCCGCGATCCCGGCGCACCGCCGCTTCGGCAGCATCCAGGACGTCGAGCACATCGTCGTGCTGATGCAGGAGAACCGGTCCTTCGACCACTACTTCGGCACCATGAACGGCGTCCGCGGTTTCGGTGACCCGCGGCCGGTCACGCTGCCGAGCGGGAAGCCGACGTTCTACCAGAAGAACGCGCTCGGCAAGGAGATCCTGCCGTTCCGTCCGGAGGCGGACAACCTCGGTCTGCAGTTCATCCAGGACCTCGCGCACAGCTGGCCGGACGCGCACCAGGCGTTCAACAACGGCAAGTACGACCAGTGGATCCCGGCGAAGAGCCCGACCACGATGGCGTACCTGACCCGCGCGGACATCCCGTTCCACTACGCGCTTGCGGACAAGTTCACGGTGTGCGACGCCTACCACACCTCGTTCATGGGCTCCACCGACCCGAACCGGTACTACATGTGGACCGGCTACACGGGCAACGACGGCACCGGCGGCGGCCCGGTCCTCGGCAACGACGAGGCCGGCTACGGCTGGACGACGTACCCGGAACGGCTCGAGCAGGCCGGTGTCTCGTGGAAGATCTACCAGGACATCGGCGACGGCCTGGACGCAGCAGGCAGCTGGGGCTGGATCAACGACGCCTACCGCGGCAACTACGGCGACAACTCGCTGCTGTACTTCAACAACTACCGCAACGCGCAGCCCGGGAACCCCTTGTACGACAAGGCGCGCACCGGCACGAACGCGAAGGCCGGCGAGAGCCTGTTCGCCCAGCTCGCCGCGGACGTGCAGAACAACCGGCTGCCGAAGATCTCCTGGATCGCGGCGCCGGAGGCGTTCACCGAGCACCCGAACTGGCCGGCCAACTACGGCGCCTGGTACATCTCCCAGGTGCTCGACGCGCTCACCGCGAACCCCGAGGTGTGGAGCAAGACCGCGCTGTTCATCACCTACGACGAGAACGACGGCTTCTTCGACCATGTCGTACCGCCGTACCCGCCGATGGACGCCAACCAGGGCCTGTCGACGGTCGACCCGAACCCGGACCTGTACACCGGCAGCAAGGCCGCGCACGGCCAGTACGGTCTCGGTCAGCGCGTCCCGATGCTGGTGGTGTCACCGTGGAGCACCGGCGGCTACACGTGCTCGGAGGTGTTCGACCACACGTCGATCATCCGGTTCATGGAGACGCGGTTCGGCGTCCACGAGCCGAACATCTCGCCGTGGCGCCGCGCGATCTGCGGCGACCTGACCTCGGCGTTCGACTTCGGTACGTCGGCCACACGCCCGGCGCAGCTGCCGGACACCAGCGCCTATGAGCCGCCGGACAACAAGCGGCACCCAGACTACGTACCGACGCCGCCCGCGGTCGGTCAGCTCCCGGCCCAGGAGCGCGGCTCCCGTCGTACCCGTCCGCTGCCGTACGCACCGGTCGTCGACGGGGCCGTTGCCGACGGCAAGTACCGACTGACGTTCGGCTCCGGGGCACGCGCCGGCGCGCAGTTCCTGATCACGTCCGCGAACCGTACCGACGGCCCGTGGACGTATACCACCGAGGCCGGCAAGACGGTCGCCGACAGCTGGAACCCGATCTACTCGGGCGGCGTCACCGACCTCACGGTGCACGGCCCGAACGGCTTCCTCCGCACCTTCAAGGGCAAGCCCGCCACCGGCCTGGAGATCACCGCCCGCGAGAACCCGGCCACCGGCAACGTCGACCTCACCTTCACGTCCGACGCCGCCCGCACGGTCACCCTCGCCAACTCCTACGGCGGCACGCCGAAGCAGATCGCCCTCCGCACGGGCCAGACCACCTACACCGTCACCACCACGAACCGCTGGTACGACGTCTCCGTCACGACCACCGCCGACACCACCTACCTGCGCCGCTTCGCCGGCCACGTCGAAACCGGCGCCGCGGGCGTGAGCGACCCCGCGATCAAGACCGTCTGATCCGGGATCGTTCGAGGGGTTCACCTCGCCGCTTGCCCCTTCGCCCGCTGCATGCGAGGGGTGAAGGGGCAACGCGGACGGTGAACCACTGAAACGTCAGATGATCGGGGCTTCCGGCTTTGTCGTGTCGGCCGGGGTGTTGTCGTCGACCTGGTCGAGTTCGTCGACTGCGATGCGGCTGGTCCAGCGCTGGTCGGGGTCGGGTTGCGGGATGGAGTCCAGGAGGAGCTTCGTGTACGCGTGCGACGGCTCGTGCATCACCTCGGAGACCGGGCCGCGTTCGACGATCTGGCCCTTGGTGATGACCATGACCTCGCCGCCGAGGTAGTAGACCGTGGACAGGTCGTGGGTGATGAACAGCGTCGTCATGCCGTGCTCGCGCTGGAAGTCGAGCAGGATGTCCAGGAAGTGCCGGCGCACCTGGGCGTCCAGCATCGACACCGGCTCGTCGGCGATGATGAACGACGGCCGCAGCATGTGCACCCGGGCCAGCATGATGCGCTGCCGCTGACCGCCGGACAGCTGGTGCGGGTACCGCCCGAGCACGTTCTCCGGCTCCAGCCGGACGGCGCGCAGCGACTCCTCGATCAGCGCGAGACCGGCCTCCCGGGTGGACGCCAGCTTGAACTTCTTCACCGCCTTCCAGAGCACGCGATCGACCCGGTAGAACGGGTTGAAGATCGCGTACGGGTCCTGGAAGACCGGTTGCACGTCGCGCCGGTACTCGTCGTACTCGGCCCGGCTCAGCTTGAAGATGTCCTTCCCGCCGTACAGCACCGATCCGGCCGTGGGCTTCTGCAGGCCGAGCACGTTGCGGGCGATCGTGCTCTTCCCGCTGCCGCTCTGACCGACCAGGCTGACGATCTGCGGCGGCGACGCGGCCAGCGTGAAGCTCACGTCGTCGACCGCGGTCACGTACCCTTCCGCGACCCCGCGGGCGTGGAACCGTTGCTGTACGCCGCGGAGTTCGAGTTCCGACTTCATGAGGCCCTCCGTCCGACCTGCGGGATCGAATCGATCAGCTGCCGGGTGTACGGGTCCTGCGGATCCTTGAACACCTGCCGTACGCCGCCCACCTCGACCAGCCGGCCCTCGTACATCACCGCGACCCGGTCGGCGAGCTGTGCGTGCACGCCCATGTCGTGCGAGATCACCATCAGCGTGACGCCGAAGTCGGTGCGCAGATCGGCGAGCGACTGCAGGATCACCCGCTGGATCGTCACGTCCAGCGCGGTGGTCGGCTCGTCGGCGATCACCAGGTCGGGCTCGAGCGCGACCGCGATCGCCATCAGAATCCGCTGCTTCATCCCACCGGACAGCTCGTGCGGGTACATCCGGGCCACCCGCGGCTCGAGGCCCACCTGCGCCAGGAGCCGCGGAATCAGCTCGCCCAAGGAGTCCCGGCGCTGCGGCGCGTGTTCGAGGATGACGTCCTTGAACTGGTCCTCGACGCGCATCACCGGGTTCAGCGAGCTCATCGAGCCCTGCGGCAGGTAGGACAGCGCCGACCACCGCAGCACCCGCAGCTCCTCGCCCTGCACCTTCAGCAGGTCGACCGGCGATCGTCCGGCCGGATGGAACATCGCCGAACCGCCCGTCACCTTGCCGGGCGCCTTCAGGAGCCGCAGCAGCGCGACCGCGAGGGTGCTCTTCCCGCTGCCCGACTCCCCCGCGATCCCGAGGATCTCGCCGCGGCGGACGTCGAGGTCGATCCCGCGGACCGCCTTCACGTCGCCGCGGTTGGTGGAGTAGGCGACCTCGAGTCCCTTGACCTCCAGGACGTTCCCGGACACGTCACTCACCGGCCACTCCCCTCAGCCGCGGGTTGTAGACCTCTTCCAACCCGATGTTCACCATGTTCAGCGCCGCGAACAGCAGCGTCAGCAGCGCGATCGGTACGACGAACATCGGCCACGCTCCGAGCGTCAGCGCACCGGTGCCGATCGCGTTGAAGATGATCTGGCCCAGGTCGATCACGCCGCCCGGCCCGAGGCCGATGATCTCGAGTCCGACCAGGCCGAAGATCGCGCCCAGCGCCGACGACGCGAACCCGACGCCGATGAACGGCAGCAGGTTCGGCAGCAGCTCGGTGACGATGATCTCCAGGTCGCGCGACTTGCTGACCCGCGCCAGGTCGACGTACGGCCGGGTGCGCAGGCTGAGCACCTGGGACCGGATCGTCTTGGCCGCGAACGGCCAGGAGAAGATCGAGATCATCACGCCGACCTGGAACAGGCTGACGTTCTTCGCGTACGCCGACAGCGCGATCAGCAGCGGGAACGTCGGGATGACGAGCAGGATCCCGGTGAACGTCGAGAGCACGTTGTCGATCCAGCCGCCCTTGTAGCCGGCGACGAACGCGACGACGACACCGGCGACCGTCGAGATGACACCGGCGATCGCGCCGATCTGCAATGAGACCGAGAGCGCCTTCACCACCATCGCGAACACGTCGCGGCCGAACTGGTCGGTGCCGAGCAGATGATCAGGCCCCGGGACCAGCCACTTGTCGTACGCCGCCAGCTCGATCGGGTCCTTGCCACCACCGATGGCCTTGGTGATCAGCGGGCTGAACAACGCGATCAGCACCAGCGCCCCGAGGATGGCCAGTCCGGTCGCGAGGCGCCTGCTGTTCCGGATCGTCCGCAGTACCGCGGTCAGGATTCTCATCGCCATCACTTCCAGTACTTGACCCGCGGGTCGAGCAGCGGGAGCAAGAGGTCGAGGAGCAGGACAGCGGTCAGCACCGAGAAGATCGCGATGTCGGTGACGCCGAGGATCGTGTTGAAGTCGAGCTGCTGGATCGCGGTGACCAGCGTGGTGCCGAGCCCCGGGTAGTTGAACAGCTGCTCGACCAGCACATTGCCGTTGAAGATGAAGCCGAGCGAGATGCCGAACGCGGTGACCTGCGGGAGGTAGCAGTTGCGCAGCGCGTACCGGGTCAGGATCCGCCAGCCCTTCAGGCCCTTCGCCTCGGCGTACACCAGGTAGTCCTCGCCGAGCACGGGGATCATCAGCATCCGGGTGGACAGGATCCAGCTGAACGTCCCGATGATCACGATCGACAGGCCGGGCAGCAGTCCGTACTTGAGCACGCTGCCGATGAACTCCGGCGTGATCCCCGGATTGATGTTGGAGTCGTACGCCGATCTCGCAGGCAACACGCCCATCGAGTACGCGAAGATGTACACCAGGATCAGCGCGACGAAGAAGTACGGCACGTGCGACAGCGCGATCGACAGGTTGGTGGCGATCGCGGAGCCGAGCTTGCCGCGCCGCCAGCCGGCGATCGCGCCGATCACGACGCCGAGGATCCAGGCCAGCACCGCCGAGATGCCGAGCAGACCGATGGTCCAGGGCAACGACCGGAGGATGACGGTCTGGGCCGGCGTCGGGTAGTTGATCAGGCTCGGGCCGAGGTCGCCGTGCAGCACCAGCTTCTGCATGTACGTCACGTACTGCGTCAGCAGGTTCCCGTCCAGGCCGAACTCGTGCCTGTAGCGGGCGATGATCTCCGCGCTCGCGGTCTGGTTGTAGATGTAGTTCTGCTGCAGGGTCTGGATCAGCGTGTTGATCGGGTCACCCGGCATCAGCCGGAAGAAGAAGAACGCGATGGTGAGGGCACCCCACAGCTCGACCACGTACAACCCGAGCCTGCGCAGGGCGTACGCCGCCAGCGGATGCCGCGACAGCCAGGCCCGCACCCCCGAACGGGGTGCGGAGTCCTGGCTCTTGTCGACAGCTACCACCGGCGGGGCTTCCGCCGTCACGCCGGGCCCTTCTGCCCGGTGGGCTCGATCTTGCCGAGGACGAAGATGAAGTGCTGCCACCAGTTCAGCGGGACCTCGTACAGGTCGTCGTCGGTCGGCCAGCCCTTCCAGAACGTGGTGTTGAAGTACGACGGGTAGCCGGTCTGGATCACCGACAGCATCGGGAGCTCCTGGAAGTAGATCTCCAGCGCCTCCTTCAGCAGCGGCTTGGCTTCCTCGCTCTCCGGGTTCAGCCCGGCCAGCTTCTTGGAGATCTCGTCGAACTTCGCGTTCCGGAATCGCAGCTTGTTCTTGCCGGCCGCGTTCTTGCCGACCGGCTGGTACTTGTCGCTGGTCCAGTCGGTGTACAGCTGCTCGGGGTCGATCGCGATCCCGGCCCAGCTGGAGTCGATGTCGTACTCGCCGCGCTGGAACTTCTCGTCGTGCACGTTGCCGGCCAGGCTGCGCAGCGTGGCCGGGACGCCGACCTTCGCGAGCTCGGTCTTCAGCACGTTCGCGATCGCGTACTCGCCGCCGTCGACCGGCGACGGCGTGATGATCTCGAGGTTGATCTCCTTGCCCTTGTACATCCGCTTTCCGGCGGCGTTCTTGGGGGCGATCTCGTCGAGCAACTGGGTGGCCTTCTCGGGCGAGAACTCGAACTTGTACTTGTTCGCGATCTCGTCGTCCTTCCACTTGTCGTTGGTCGGGTAGTCCGCCCACGGGTACTGCGCCGCCGGCACCGGAACCGGCCAGATCGACTTGCCGATCTTGTCCCGGTCGAGGCAGTAGTTGATCGCCCAGCGCATCTTCGGCTCCGAGATCACGCCCCGCGACGGGTCGCAGTTCAGCCACATCACCCGCGGGTTCGGGTCGTGGAACTGGGTGGTCTGCAGGGCCGGGTAGCCGGTGTTGCGCAGCTGCTTGGCGTGCTGCTCGTCGATCGAGCCGACGTCGAACTCCGCGCGCTCGAACGCCAGTGACGCCTGGTCGAGCTGCTTCGACGTGCTCTGGAAGACGACGTACTGCGGCTTGACGTCGAGCTTGTCCTTGTTCCAGTAGTTCGGGTCCTTCTCCCAGACGAACATCTTCTGGGCGCGGATCGCCTGCTTCAGCTTGTACGGACCGCTGTGTACCGGCGGGTTGTCCTTGTACTTGGTCGGGTCCTGGGTCTTCCAGATGTGCTCGGGCATGATGCCGAGCGGCGGACCGGCGATCGCGGAGATGAAGTTGTAGTGGAACCGGGGCGTCGGCTTGAGCAGCTTCACGACCGCGGTCTGCGGGTCCGGAACGTCGATGGCCTTGACGAACTCCTTCAGCTCACCGCCGCCGCCGAACAGGTCCGGCCGGTCCTTCAGCAGCATGATCGTGAACTTGAAGTCGGCGGCGCCGAGCGGCTTGCCGTCGTTCCAGTGCGCCTTCGGGTCGAACTTGAACGTGACCTCGGTGAAGTCGTCGTTGTACTTGTACTCGGTGGCCAGCCACGGCTTCATCTCGCCGGTGGCGAAGCTGAGGTAGAACAGCGGCTCGGTGCTGAGCTCGACGCCGGCGCCGCCGGGCGAGCCGTTCGGGATCATCCCGTTGAAGCTGTCGAAGACCGTGTACTCGACCTGGCCCACGATGACCGCCTGGTCCCGCGGCACCGGGATGTTGGCCTTGCCGATCTGGATCGACTTGGTGGCGACGGGCTTGTTGTTGTTCGCCGGTTTGTCGGAGTACGAGGAGCCACCGCCGGAGCAGGCCGCCAGGAAGGCGGTCATCGCGGCCGCGGCACCTCCTCCGACCAGGCTTCGCCGACTCAGTTGATAGCGGACGACGTCGTTGACGTCTTCGAACTGGGGCCGCGGTGCTTCGTTCATGACGAAAGTCACCTCCGTTTCCGTTGCGCGGACGAGCTGATCACCGACCGAGAGGTGCCACGGACTATAAGTAGGCCTGACAACGTTGGCAAGAGTTCATTCCCACGTTGAAACCGTGAGGTTATATCCGCAGATCAGTCGATATACCAACCGATGACAACGTTGGCTCGCTCTCCGTGACGCCGTACGCGGAAACGCTTCCAGCGACGGTCACGCGGAGTGTATTTTCGGGCCCTGCGGCCGGTTCCGGTCAGTCGTAGACGGCGTCGACCAGAAGTTCCACGGATCGGTCCGGTTCGTTGAGAACCGCGCGGATCACATGCCGCCGGTCCCAGCGCCCGGCGGCCCAGGCGAGCGCCTTCGCCAGCCCGTCGAAGGTGGCCGCGTGCGGGGCGCCGCCGGCGTCCACCCACCACGACACCTCGACACCGTCGACGGTGAGCTCTTCGTGCTCCCACCAGGTCGCCGGCACCTCGGGCACCAGCTCACCGACCAGCGCCGGGACGTCGGCCTCCGTGCCGGCGGCGTCAAGCTTGCCCTCGGCAACTTCCTGGGCGAGCGGTACGTCGAACAGGTCACTGAGCCCGTCCGCCGCCGCGCCGGATCCGATCACGAACCCGCCGAGGTCGTCCCGCTGGACCCACATCGGGCCGTCGACCACCACGGCGTGCTCCGCGTCGGTCACCCGGGTCGTCCCGTCGGCGTCGAGCACCCGGACCCGGGCCGGGGCGTCGCCGGGGAACAGCGCGAGCGTGCCGAGCCGGTTCCACAGCCGCAGGATCGACGCCTCGTCCACCTCGCGCTCGGGGTCCGCCAGCCGGTCGAGCACCAGGGCGAGGCCGTCGGCGTCGAGGTCGGTGACGTCACGGACCAGGCCGGCCGCCGTCCGAACCTCGGGATCGAGCCCGGCGGTCCAGGCGGGCGCCTCCTCGAGGAAGGTCGCGAGCACCGGTTCGGCGTCGGGGTCGGCCCGTCCGGCCAGCGGTTCGCCGTCGTCGAGCAGGACGTGCTCACGGATCCACCAGGCCGCGTACGACGGTACGCCGAGCGGCCGGTCGTCCGGGCCGACGACCCGTACCTGCGTGACGAGCGCGCGGCGCAGTGTGGGGTCGGATCCCAGCAACTGAAGGACTTTCGGCCAGCTGTCCTCGGTGATCCAGTCGAGGTCGCGGATCGCCTCGAGTTCGCCGACGGTCGCACCGAAGCGGGATCCGTCCGGGGCGACGTCGTACGCCCAGTCCTCGATGCCGTCGAGATCCTGGAGGGCCTCGGGCAACCGGTCGAGCGTGACGTCGGACGCCGCGACCACACCGAGCGACGCGAGGACGCCGACGGCCTCCAGCGCGGGCAGTCCATAGCGGTCGAGGAGGTCGCGCGCGATCGGTGCGACCTCCTCGGCGTCGAGGACGGCGTGCGCGTCGGAACCCTCGACCACCAAGGCGTTCGCGGGCACGAGGTCGCCGTCGGCGTCGCGCAGGACGAGGTCGGACAGCCACCAGAGTCCGTCGGCCTGCGCCGGGTCGGCGGCGATCAGGCTGAGCACGGCGTCCGCGATCGCGTCCGGATCGTCGGCGTCGGCGGAGTGCTCGACCGCGGCCCGGACCGCGCCGTCCTCGAGGAGTGAGCGAGGTGTCGCGGGGATCGCGCCGAGACGCTCGAGGACCGGGTCGACAGCGTCCGGGTGGACGACGCGGACGCCGTACGCACCGAAGGCGGCGAGCGTGCCGACCGGGATCTCGGGCCCGGGCAGCAGCAGTCCGCGGGCGCCGCGGACGAGCCGGCCGTCGGCGAGCGGAACCGGGACGGTGCCGAGCGATTCGCGGATCAGCGGGTCGGTGGTCATCGTCGCGAGGCTGGTGTAGAGCGCGCGCCACCAGTGCGGCGGCTCTTCTCCCCCGAGTTGGTCCACCACCTCGGCGAGCTCGAGACGCTTTACCTGCAAGGCATCCAGCGCGATTCGGTCCTCACGGCGCGCGTGGATCAGCCCCGGGACGAGCGGTGCGAGTACGGCGTCGAACGCCTCGTCGGCGCCCTCCACCAGCACCGCCTCCGACGGCCGCAGTACGGCGCCGTCGACGCCCTGGAGCATCGGGGTCCGGGGCAGGGTTGTGAGGATCTCGTCGCGGAGCATTCGATCGAGTGCACCCGCCGCGAGACCGGTGGGCACGAGCCGCAGTACGTCGTCGCCCTCCGCGGCTCGCTCCTGCAACAGCTGCGCGTACGCTGTCGCCGCCTCCTGGACGAGCCGATCCGTCAGCGGGCCTTTCGCCACGTGCCGCCGGGTGGAGTCGAGCGGGAAGGTTGCCAACAGCAACGCGGGTAGTGCCAACGGCTCGTCGGTCGGGGTGGGCGCGTGGACGACTCCGGGCAGGTCGGTGAGCGGTCCGCGTGGGAGGGCCCAGACAACGGACCAGTTCGGTCGGCTCCGTTCTTCGGTGGGCCGGTCGGCGAGAAGAGCCGGGTCGAGAGTGCCGGCGGCGCGGTGGATGTGCCAGCGGGCATTGACGTTCTCGAGGATCCGGTGGCCGTCCTCGGTCTCGATCTCGATGCGTTCCAGGCCGGGGAGAGCGAGGAGGAGAGCATCGTCGGCGTCGGCAAGCAGGCGGCGGACCAGGGCCGCGGCGGCCTCGTCGCGGAGCGGGAGGATGACGGCGGTGTCGTACCCGGCGGGCGGTTCGCCTTCGGTCGCGAACGGCAGCCGCAGAACTGGCACCTGACCGTCGCGACGGCGGAGTTCGGTGTCGAGGGACGCGTTGCCGAGGTCGGCGATCGCCGCCGCGGTGTCCGCCTTCGAGAACCGCACCCCGCCGGTCCGCGACAACACCACTGGCTCGTCCGTCACCGCCAGCACGGCAGAGAACCCGACCCCGAACCGCCCCACCGGCTCCCCCGCGTCGTCCGGTCCGGCTGTCAGCACCTCGCGCTTTGCCGACGCGCGCAGGGTGGCGAGCGACTCGACGCCTTCTGCGTCGAGCGGAGCGCCGGTGTTGGCTACGACGAGGGTGTTGTTGCGGAACTCGTACAGCACTCGGCCGGGAGTGCCGGCGCGGGCAGCTGCGTCGGCGGCGTTCTGGGCCAGTTCGACGACCAGCCGGTCGACGTACCCGCCGAGGGCGAGTTCCTCCTCGGCGTTGGCGTCCTCGCGGAACCGTACGGGGGCCGCTGCCCACCCGGCCAGCACCCGTTCGCGGATTCCCGTCGTACCGAAGGCGTCGTCAGTCACCGACGCAGTATGCCGTACCGCCGGGCACCGGGTTTCTGCGTCCGGTGGAGAGGTGGGAGCCATCATCTATCGTGGTGCGGTGATCACATCCGGCAGTCGGTACGTCGCACTCGGCAGCTCGTTCGCGGCCGGCCCGGGGATCAGCCCGATCGAGCACCCGCAGGCCGGCCGCTCGGGCAACAACTACGCGCACCTGGTCGCGCGCGAGCTCGGCCTCGACCTGGTCGACGTCTCGTACTCCGGCGCCACGACCGCGCACCTGCTCGACACCCGGCAGGACGACGCGCCGCCGCAACTGGAAGCACTCACGCCGGAGACGGCGCTCGTCACGATCACGGCCGGCGGCAACGACCTCGAGTACGTCGGCAAGTTCCTGCGCGGGAGTTTCCTGAACACGATCGCGAAACCCGCGACGATCCTCGGCCGCCGGGTCGCGAACCGGATCCGTGCGCGGGTCAGCTACCTCACCGACGACGCGGCGTACCAGGCCGTCACGGATTCGCTGACCGCCGTGGTCGAGCAGGCCAGGAAGCGATCCCCCGAGGCGCGGATCCTGCTCGTCGACTACCTCAGCCTGGTCGGACCGGCGACCCGGCCGCGTCTCGACGTACCGCTGAACGAGGAGCAACTGCCGAGCATCGCGCTGATGGCCGACGGCCTGGCGGCTGCCTTCGCGAAGGCAGCCG